>JANMWN010000067.1:0-2813 GCA_031394045.1 Sporichthyaceae bacterium | reverse complement strand
CCGGACCCTGTTCGAACAACCCGACCTGTTCCACCTCATCATGACCCGCGACGTGCTCCGGTGAGCGGGAGCCGGCCAGCATCAGGATCGTCGAAATTGCGGATGCCGCGGGCACTAAGCCCGGATCCACCGTCCGGTAGCCCTGGGCGTGTGCCGTTGGTGATCTGCGTGCTGGACCGGCTGGGGGCGTGCTTGTCGGACCGGGTGGGCCGGTTGGTCTCCACTTGGTCTTCCGGTCGGGCCTGGTCGGCTGGGGTGGGTGGGTCAGGCCGGGAGTGATGGGCCGTGCCGTGTGCTGGTGGCCATCTGCTGCCAGGCGGTCTGCCAGGGCCAGTCGGTCGGCAGGTGCAGGGTGAGTTTGCGGGCGGACAGGGCGAGCCGTCCGGGGATGTTGATCAGCTGGGCGCGGATGGTGCCGGTGGTGGCTTTGGCGTGGAACACCGACGCGAGAGAACCGGCGGTGCGGGTGAGGTTGAAGGCCATCGTTGCGCAGACCAGCCAGGCGCTGTTGGCCCAGAACCGCCCGGAGGGCAGGTGCGCCAACGGTCCGTTCTTCAGGTCGGCGATGACCTGCTCGACGATCGCGTGTGCCCGGTGCGCCTTCTCCGCCGCCAGCATCGGTAGGGGTGAGTTGGTGAACACGGCGTGGTAGCGGTAGACGGTGAACAGTTCGCTTTGGTGGGCGGGGTTCATGTCCGGGACGCGGCGCACGATCAGCCTGGCGGTGACCTGCTTGCCCTTGGTCTTGGAGGTGAACGCGGTGAAGGCGATCTCGGCGACCTCAGCGTCGCTGATCCACCCTTGCGCGTCGTCGTCCCAGACCGCGTTGGTGTACTTGATCGGCGTCCAGCCATCGGCGGGCAGAGCATCGATCGCCCTGCGGACAGGCGGAAGCATCCGGGCGGTGATCGAGAAACAGGCGTGGTGCCGCAGCGCGGCTGCGATCACGTCGGCTTGGTAGAACGCCGAGTCCGCTCGCAGCACCAGCGTGCCGGTCGCGCCGGCAGACTTGGCGGTGACCAGGGTGTCAGCGACGAATCGGTGCGCGCCCTTCGCGCTGCTGGTCGAGCCCTTCCGTAGCCGCGCGGCGGCGATCACCGGCGCTGAGCCGGGGGTGCTGAGGATCCCGAGCAGCGCGTTCAGGCCCTTCACGCCGGTGTAGCCACGGCCGGCGCCCTGCTTGGCGTAGCCGTAGGTCTGCCGGACGGTGTCATCGATGTCGAGATAGGTCAGCGTGGCTGCGCCAGGCAGCAACGGGGCCTGCCGGCACAGGTTGATCAGCAGCCGTGACGCGACCGCATCGAGCTGGCGGACATGGCCGAAGGTGAAGGTCCGTAGGAACGTCCCGAGCGTCGACGGCGCCCGCACGCCGGTGAACAACCGGCCCATCGCGCCGTGCCGCAGCAGCGCCATGTCATCGATGCTGTCCGCCCCCGCGACCATCCCGGCCACGAGCGCCGGGACCTTCAATCGGGCGTTCACCCCGCCGGGCTTGTCGATCCGGACATGCTCAGCGACCAGGTCCTGTAGGCCCGCGCGCTCAGCCAGGCGCAGGACCGGCGCTAAACCCGAGCACGACACCAAGTTGGGGTCCTCGAACTCAGCGGTGAAGCCATGGCACACTCGCATCTACCGGATGCCCTTCGTGAATGCTGACTTTGGTCCCTCGACAAGACCGATTCTCCAGCACCACAAGGGCATTCCGGCTTTCCGACCCGCTACTCACACCAACCGAACCGGTGGATCCAGGCTAAGTGCACCGTCGGGTGCACGGCGCCTCGTTGCCGAGGGGTCGCGGCAGGACCAATGGCCTTCGCCGACGCCAGGTCGTCAGCGCATGTCGCCGATGTCGAGCACCGCAGTGAGTCTCCGCCGGGCTGGGGCAGCGTCAGCGACCGCACCTGCGTCGCAGCCCGGCCGGCCCGGCCCGTCGTGATTGCCAAGGAAAAGGAGTCGACACGATGACCGTTTTAGTTGCTTACGCCAGCAAGCACGGTGCCACCCTTGAGATCGCCGACCGAATCGCCGCGACCTTGACCGCCGCCGGGCAGCCCGCCGAGGCACGTCCAACCGAGAACGCCACTGACCTCGCTGGCTACGACGCCTTCGTGATCGGTGCCGCCGCCTATTACGGGCACTGGTTGAAGCCCGCCACAGAGTTCATCCGGGCCCATAAGGCGCTGCTGGTCGATCGGCCGGTGTGGCTGTTCAGCAGCGGGCCGCTGGGCACCGAGACCACCGATGCACAGGGCCACGACGTGCAGGAGGCGGCCCTGCCGAAGGAATTCGGCGAGTTGCGCGACGAAATCGCGGTCCGCGGTGACCGGGTCTTCTTCGGCGCCGTTGACCCGGACGGCTTGACGTTACCCGAGCGGACGGTCCGGCGGATGCCCGCCGGCCGGGCCCTGCTCCCCGAAGGCGACTTTCGAGACTGGGAGGACATCGACGCCTGGGCCGAAACGATAGCCCGCGAACTGACCGGGCCGGGGCTCGGGACCCCGGAACTGGGCAGGCATCTGCCCACCTGACCTGATCGACCGGGTCACGGTCTTGACGACCGTCGGCGGCAAGCAAGCCAGCGTCGCGCCGTCCGCGCAACGCATTCGGCCATGGGATCTGTGTGGGTCTTCGGTCCCTACCCGGCCGACTGGTTTGGGGACACGATGAGTGCAGCTGAAGCCACGAGGGGCAATTGTGCCCGAGGGAAGGGCAGACATGACGACACTGGATCTTCAATCGACCAGCACCCGAACACGGCAGGATGCGCCGCTAATTCAACGTCCTGGTCGCGGCCCGTACATCCTGTCGGCCGC
>JANMWN010000070.1:0-11074 GCA_031394045.1 Sporichthyaceae bacterium | reverse complement strand
GGTGCTCCTGGCCCGGTTGCCGCGGCCAGCCGTCCTGCTGCTCACGCTCGGTCTGGTTGTGGCGGGCCTCTTCCTCCCCGGCCTCCCCGGCGCCGCGCTCCTGCTCGCGGTGGGTCTGCTGCTGGCC
Source organism: Sporichthyaceae bacterium (assembly GCA_031394045.1). Taxonomy (GTDB): domain Bacteria; phylum Actinomycetota; class Actinomycetes; order Prado026; family Prado026; genus JANYIP01. Next base: position 10,947 of record JANMWN010000070.1, on the reverse strand, counting down.
TGGCTCCTCGGCGTGGCCTGGCCAGTCCTCGCGCCCGCCGCGCGGGTGCCGCGCGTGCTGACCGTCGCCCTCGTCCTCGGGTACGCGCTGTGGAAGGCGACGGCCGGCCACTAGCAGAAGAGGTATCCACCCGAACGGCCGTCCGTTGACCCCCTGTCGACTGCCGATCCCTGGCATGAGGCAGTTTGCCCGGTGTGGGGTGCCTCACACCGGTTCAGCGTCGGGGACGTGCTGATCGTCCTGGGTGCGTTCTACGGCGCCCACCGGATCTCCGGCTCGCGGCTACCTAGCCGTAAGGTCAAGGCCGACGAGGACTCGAACGCAGCGGGCTCGTGGGAGATGATCGAGGCAGTCGACGAACGGAGCTGAGGTGACCCAGCGGTACGGGCACGGCCAGGGGCACGACCACGCCAGCGCTGCCGCCGGGCACCGCGGCAGGCTCATGCTCGTCCTCGGGATCACGCTGGCCGTCCTGGTGGGCGAGGTCGTCGGGGGTCTGCTCAGCGGCTCGCTCGCGCTGCTCGCCGACGCCGGCCACCTGCTCACCGACGTCATCGGCATCGGCATCGCGCTCGGCGCCGTCAGCCTGGCACACCGGCCCGCTCCTGCGTCGCGGTCGTACGGCAACTTCCGGGTCGAGATCCTGGCCGCGCTCGTCAACGGGGTGCTGCTGCTCGTGGTGTGCGCCGCCGTCGCCGTGGAGGCCCTGCGCCGGCTCGGGGATCCCGGTGACGTACGCCCCGGGCCCATGCTGGTGCTGGGCGTCCTCGGGCTGGCGGCCAACGGGGCAGCCGTCTTCGTCCTTCGGCAGGGGCAGGCCGAGAGCCTCAACGTGCGCGGCGCCTATCTCGAGGTCGTGGGCGACCTGGTCGGGTCCGTCGCGGTGATCGTCGCCGCAGTGGTCATCCTGGCTACCGGCTGGCACGAGGCCGACGTCGTGGCCTCGCTGGCGATCGCCGTCCTGATCGTGCCCCGGGCCATCGGTCTGCTGCGTGACGCGGTGCACGTGCTGGTCGAGTCGACGCCGGCCGGGGTGGACCTCGACGACCTGCGCGCGCACCTGTCCTCGGTCCCCGGGGTGGTCGAGATCCATGACCTGCACGTGTGGACCATCACGAGCGGCATGCCTGTGCTCTCGGCCCACGTCGTGGTCGAGCCAGGCGCGATGGCGGACGCGTGCGGCAAGACCGGCGTACTCGACCGGCTGTCAGCCTGCGTCGGCGACCACTTCGACGTCGCGCACAGCACGTTCCAGCTCGAGCCCACCGGCCACGAGGCGCACGAGCACGCCGCCCACGACTAGACCAAGGCCACCCGCAGGGCTTCGACCGCATCCTGATACTGCGCTGCACGCGGGTAGTCGCTGTGGCTGACGACCGACAGCTGGTAGTTGCCGTCGTCATACTCCTGAGCCGGTGTGTCCACGTCGTTCGGCAAGTACGAGTACACGGCGAACCCGATGTAGTCGGTACGCCGCCAGAGACTGCGCCAGCGCGGACCAGCGCCCGGGGCGTTCACCCCGAGGATCGACGCCAGCGTCGGGGGCGGAGGCGGTGGCTCTTCCTGGGCCGGAGGCTGCTGGTGGACCCACGGGTCGCCATTCCATACCGACGGTCCCTTGCAGGCCGTGTTGCCCAGCACCTTGGTTCCGAGGAGCTCAGGGAAGATCCGGCCGAAGTAGCTGCGAAGCTGGCTCCCGTACGTCAGCAGGCCGACCCGTGGACGCATCTCCTCCGGCAGCCCGAGGACCACGGCAACCGCCAGGACCGAGCCGAGACTGTGCGCCGACAGGATGAGCCGGCGCTGCACCGCCTCCGTCGGGTCTGCCGGGGCCAACCAGGCCTGGCACCGACGGGAGAGCTCGGGCACAGCCCGCTCGGCATAGCACGGTGGCCCGAGCGGGTGGGCCGCTCGCGGGACGACGCAGATCAGGTCCCAGAGCAGCCCGAACGGGCGTTTGCCGCCGGTGGCCTTGCCGCCCACAAGAGCGAGAACAGCCGCCAGCCCGACCAGCGCGACCGCCGTCGAGCTCATGCTCGCCAAGACCGTTCCCAACGAGGCCCAGAAGCCGCTTCCCTGCCATGGCTGCCATCGCGCCGCTGAGGCGACGACCGCGCCGGTTGCAAGCAGGGCACCGAGGCAGGCGACCAGCGCGACCAGCGGTTCGGCGCGCTGCGTGAACGCAGCGAAACGCCGCGCCGCCTTCTGGCGGTCCTGCAGCGGGTCGTCACCAGGAATGGTTCCATTCGCGTTGTCCGGAGGGGCCCAGCGGGTGACCAGGTAGATCGCACCCCCGCCGATGGCCGTCAGTACCAAGGTCCCGACGACCATCACCGCGAACCAGCCGTACGTGGGCGGGAGGGTGAGCCCGGGGGCCGTCCCCTTCTGCTTCGTGGGATCGATCAGGCTCAGTGGCGAGTTCGTGTCGTTCAACCAGTCCCCGAACGTCAACGTGACCAAGGAGGACAGCATCAGGGCGGTGACGACAGCGGCGAGCTGGAAGACCGCAGGTGCCCTGCCTCGCCAGGCGACGTACTCGTCCTCGTCATCAGCTCGAGCAGGCAGGCCGAGCACGGAATCGACAAGCCAGCCGAGAGCCGCGAAAGCGAGCGCAAGACCGACGAGAACGGCGAGCACCCGCAGCCAGGCCGGTGCCGACAAGATCGGGTGGGGGTGGAAGAGCACCGGCGAGACCAGCAGCAAAGGGACCGCCACCATGACAGCCGGCACCCGCCACCTGCCCTTGGCGCCGCCGCCGCTGGTTGCCCGCCACAGCGCGCCCGAGGCGGCCACCCCGAGCAGACCGGCGGTGAGCAGGGTGGGCGCCGCCAGGATTCCCGGCAGTGCCGGGCACGTCGTGGCCTTGCGTGCCGTCAGGGGGCTGCACCCCGGCGACAGGCTGTCCTTGCTGAACCACAGGACCAGCAGCTCGGCGATGAGCAATAGCACCGAAAGAACCACCAGGATGCCCGGACCGCGACGCTGCCACCAAGGCGGCGGCGCGGGAGCCGCGATGTCCGGGGCGTCGCTGGCGCGCGCCACCAGCAGCAACCCAGCGATCCCGAGCAGCAGCAGGGCGAACACGGTGAAGAGGGCAAACGGCGTCCCCACGCTGCCGACCAACTTCTGCCTGCACCCGTCACGCAGGACGTCATGCAGAGACCGGCACGAAGGCTCGGTGCCCAACCAGCCCGCGGGAGCAGTGGTCATGACGATCACCGCAACGCTGGCGGCCAGATGCACTGGTACGAGGCCGCGCAGCATGCCCACGCCGTGCCAGAAGTCCTGCCGCCCGATCATCGGCGCGTCCGGGGCGAGGTGCTTCGAAGGCACCGCCTCGTACCGGGTACCCGACTTGACCACGACCCAGAGCAGGCCGAGCAGGACGGCGACCGGGACCAAGGAGGCGACGGCCAGGCGGCGGCTCAGCGGCCACCCGTCGGCGAAGCCGATGACCGCCGAGAGCTTCGTGCAGCGCAGCCGCCCCTCCGGGAAGCATTGCCGGGCAACGACATCGAGGGACACGTCGCAGACCGTGACCACGAACAGGAGCGTCAGCCCGAGCCCGAACAGTCGGGCGAGACCAGCCCAAGCCCGATGGCCCGATGGCCCGGTATCAGCCCCGTCCGGTTGGGCGGGGAGCCGCCTCGTCCAGTACGCGATGTTGGCCAGCCCGAACGGGATCAGCGTCAGCCAGCCGATCCGGCCGAGCACGCCGGTGATCGTCTTCAGGACACCTGGTCCCCACGGGTCGGGACTCGTACGCGCCAGGCCGCCCCAGGAGTAGGCCTCCCGATAGATCCCTGGGGGCGTCCACCCGCGATCACCCGGCTGCAGCCGGTCCAGTGCGCCACTCTGCGCCGTCCAGAAGCCAGCCGCCGAGTCGCCGGCCAGCTCTTCGAGCTTGTCCGCCGACAGGTCCAACATGCCCGCGGGAGAGGTGTTGTTGACCCCATGGACGCGTAGCTCGAGGATGCGTGCGGAAGGCTCAAGCGACTCACCATTCATCACTTCGCACCCGATTCCCTCAGCGGGCGACGCCGTAGCGGCGCTCGCGGTCGGCGTACAGCTCGATCGCCCGCCACAGGTCGCGGCGGTCGAAGTCCGGCCACAGGACGTCGAGGAAGACGAACTCGGCGTACGCGGCCTGCCACAGCAGGAAGTTCGAGATCCGCTGCTCCCCGGACGAGCGTACGAACAGGTCGACGTCGGGCATGTCGGGCTCGTCCAGCCAGCGGGCGAAGAGCTTCTCGTCGATCTTGTCGGGGTCGACCCGCCCGTCGCGGGCGGCCCGCGCCAGGGCTGCTGCCGCGTCGGCGATCTCGGCCCGGCCGCCGTAGTTGACGCACATCGTGAGGGTGAGCACCGTGTTGTCGCGGGTCAGCTCCTCGGCGACCTCGAGCTCGTCGATCACGCTCTTCCACAGCCGAGGACGACGGCCGGCCCACCGGACTCGTACGCCCAGGGCGTGCATCTCGTCGCGCCGCCGCCGGATCACGTCTCGGTTGAAGCCCATCAGGAAGCGCACCTCGTCCGGTGAACGCTTCCAGTTCTCGGTGGAGAAGGCGTACGCCGACACCCAGCCGACGCCGGCCTCGATCGCGCCCTCGACGACGTCGAACAGCGCTGCCTCGCCGGCCTCGTGCCCAGCGGTACGCGGCAGGCCCCTGGCCTTGGCCCAGCGACCGTTGCCGTCCATGACGACAGCGACGTGCCGGGGGACCGCGTCCTTGGCCAGCACGGGCGGCCGGGCACCGCTTCGGTGCGGGTTCGGCGGTTTGACTGGCTCGTTCCCGCCGCTCTTCCTGGCGCTGCGCACGGGGCGACCCTAGCTGCGCTCGACCAGGGGCAGCGAGCGCAGCCCCCGCTCCAGGTGCCACTGCAGGTACGCCGACACCAGCCCGTTGCCCTCGCGCCGATGGCGTACGTCGCTGGCGTCCGCGATGTCCCAGTCGCCGCTCAGCAGTGCAGCGAGCAGCCGCAGCGTCTCCGGCGCCGGTGACGCCGACCCCGCCGGGCGGCAGTCCGGGCACACCGCTCCCCCGCCCTGCACGGTGAACGCGCGGTGCGGCCCCTCGAGCCCGCAGCGCGCGCAGGCGTCGAACGAGGGCGCGTACCCCGCCACCGACAGCGAGCGCAGCAGGTACGCGTCGAGGACCAGACCTGGCTCGTGCGTCCCTTCGACGAGCGCGCGCAGCCCCCCGACCAGCAGGAGGTACTGCTGGACGGCCGGCTCGCGCTCCTCGGCGGTCAGTCGCTCGGCCGTCTCAAGCATGGCCGTGCCCGCCGTGTACCTGGGGTAGTCCTGCGCGAGCGGGCTGCCGAAGGCAGTCAGGGTCTCGACCTGGGTGACGACGTCGAGGCTCCGGCCGACGTAGAGCTGCACGTCGACGTGGCCGAACGGTTCCAGCCGCGAGCCGAACTTCGACCTGGTCCGGCGCACGCCCTTGGCGACCGCACGTACCCGTCCGTGCTCGCGGGTCAGGATCGAGACGATGCGGTCGGCCTCACCGAGCTTCTGGGTACGAAGCACGATGCCCTCGTCCCGGTAGAGGTTCACCCGAGCGGCTCGCCGATGGCACGGTTGACGGCGCTTACGACGGCCTTGAGCGAGGCGGTGACGATGTTGGGGTCGATGCCGACGCCCCACAGGACCCGGTCGCCCACGGCACACTCCAGGTAGGCCGCAGCGCTCGCGTCGCCACCGGAGGACAGCGCGTGCTCGTGGTAGTCCAGGACGCGTACGTCGTGGCCAACGCTCGCCAGCGCGTCGACGAAGGCAGCGATCGGACCGTTGCCCTTGCCGTCGAGCTCCTGGCGCTCACCTTCGACGTAGAGCCCGACGTGGAGCACGTCCTCACGCCCGGCCGCGGACGATGTGTGCACGGCGTTGAGCTGCAGCGGCCTGGTCGGCTCGAGGTACTCGGCCGAGAACACCGACCACATCTCGTCGGGAGACACCTCGCCGCCCTCGGAGTCCGTCTTGGCCTGGATGACCTGCGAGAACTCGATCTGCAGCCGGCGCGGCAGCTCGAGCGAGTGCTCGCTCTTCATCACGTACGCCACTCCGCCCTTGCCCGACTGGCTGTTCACCCGGATCACGGCCTCGTACGAGCGGCCCACGTCCTTGGGGTCGATTGGCAGGTACGGCACCGCCCAATGCAGCTCGGCGAGCTCCTTGCCGGCCGCCGCAGCCTCGACGTCCATCGCGTCGAAACCCTTCTTGATGGCGTCCTGGTGCGAGCCGGAGAAGGCCGTGTAGACCAGGTCGCCGCCGTAGGGGTGCCGCTCGTGGACGGGCAGCTGGTTGCAGTACTCGACGGTGCGCCGGATCTCGTCGATGTCGGAGAAGTCGATCTCGGGGTCGATGCCCTGCGAGAACAGGTTGAGCCCCAAGGTGACCAGGTCGACGTTGCCGGTGCGCTCGCCGTTGCCGAACAGCGTGCCCTCGATGCGGTCGGCGCCGGCCAGGTAGCCGAGCTCGGCCGCGGCCACGGCGGTGCCCCGGTCGTTGTGCGGGTGCAGCGACAGGATGACGTCGTCGCGGTAGGCCAGCCGGCGGTGCATCCACTCGATCGAGTCCGCGTAGACGTTGGGCGTGGCCATCTCGACGGTGGCCGGCAGGTTGATGACGGTCTTGCGGTCCGGCGACGGCTTCCAGATCTCGTTGACGGCGTTGCAGACCTCGACCGCGTACTCCAGCTCGGTGCCCGTGTAGGACTCCGGCGAGTACTCGAACCGGATGTCTGTGCCCGGCACGGTGTCGACGAGCTTGCGGCACAGCTTGGCGGCATCCACCGCGATCGCGGTGATGCCCTCCTTGTCGAGGCCGAAGACCACCCGCCGTTGCAGGGTCGAGGTCGAGTTGTAGAGGTGGACGATGGCGCTCCGGGCGCCGGCGATCGACTCGTACGTACGCTCGATCAGGTGGTCCCGCGCCTGCGTCAGGACCTGGATGGTGACGTCGTCGGGGACCAGGTCCTCCTCGACCAGCTGCCGGACGAAGTCGAAGTCGGTCTGCGACGCGGACGGGAAGCCGACCTCGATCTCCTTGTAGCCCAGCCGGACGAGCAGGTCGAACATCTTGCGCTTGCGGCCAGGGGTCATCGGGTCGATGAGGGCCTGGTTGCCGTCCCGCAGGTCGACGCTGCACCACAGGGGGGCGCGGGTGGCGACCTTGGTCGGCCAGGTGCGGTCGGGGATGTCGACGGGGGCGAAGGCGGGATAGCGGTGGATCGGCATCGCGCTGGGCTGCTGCGGACTGCCGTGCGTCGTCAGTGCTGTCGATGCGGGTGCTGCTGGCTTGCTGGTCATGACGGGTGGCTCCCTCTGGCTCGCTGAAGAGCGGCTGACGCGTTCGTCGTGGACAACGACGGACACCGCGACGAGGGAGCCGGCCGGTTAGAGGCCCTCGTCGCGGCAGCTAAGAAGGAGCAGCGCGCGCATGGGGACAGCGTAGCGGACCGGTTGGCCGAAACCGACGCTGGTTGGCCCGGATGCGGGCCAACCAGCCCCGGTATGAGCCACTCGGGTGGGCTCAGAAGCCGAGCTTGCGGAGTTGTTTGGGGTCGCGCTGCCAGTCCTTGGCGACCTTGACGTGCAGATCGAGGAAGACCGGGGTGCCGAGCAGCCGCTCGATCGAGCCGCGCGCCTGGGTCCCGACCTGCCGGAGCCGCTCACCGCCCTTGCCGATGATGATCGCCTTCTGGCTGGGCCGCTCGACGTAGAGCAGCACGCGTACGTCCAGCAGCGGGCGCTCCGGGGGCCGGCCCTCTCGCGGCAGCATCTCGTCGACGACCACGGCCAGCGAGTGCGGCAGCTCGTCGCGCACGCCCTCGAGGGCCGCCTCGCGGACCAGCTCGGCGACCATGACGGCCTCGGGCTCGTCGGTCAGCTCGCCACCTGGGTACAGCTCGGGACCCTCGGGCAGCAGCCCGACGAACAGGTCGGCGAGCAGCCCGACCTGGTCGCCGCCGGTCGCGGACACCGGCACGATCTCGGCGAACTCGCCGAGGGTCTGGATCTTGAGCAGGTGCTTGGCCAGCTGCTCACGGCCGACCAGGTCGGTCTTGGTGACGATGGCCACCTTGGGCGTACGCCGGATCTCCGCGAGCTCGGCGGCGATGAACCGGTCGCCGGGGCCGATCGGCTGGTCGGCGGGTACGCAGAACCCGATGATGTCGACCTCGGAGAGCGTCTCGCGCACGAGGTCGTTCAGCCGCTGACCGAGCAGCGTCCTCGGCCGGTGCAGGCCCGGGGTGTCGACGAGGACGAGCTGCGCGTCCGGTCGGTTGACGATGCCGCGGATGGTGTGGCGCGTCGTCTGCGGGCGCGACGAGGTGATCGCCACCTTGTCGCCGACGAGGGCGTTGGTGAGCGTGGACTTCCCGACGTTCGGACGGCCGACGAGGCAGGCGAAGCCGGAGCGGAAGGTCATGCGGGGGATTGTCCCCGATCGGCGGTCATGCCTGGGTCGTCGACAGCACGGTGCCGGCCGGCGACGCGACGAACACCGGTGTCCACGGCCCACCCAGGTCGCGTACCGCGGCGACGTCGACGTCGGCGAGCGGGTGCCCGTCGTCCTCCCGGACCACTGCCGCGGCAGCCAGCGTCGTCGCGCCGCTGGACGCCGCCATCGCGACGGCCAGGCGCAGCGCCGACAGCCCGAGCGAGGGCAGGGCCACGGTCGCGGCGGTGTACGTGCGGCCGGTGTCGTCACGCACGGCCGCGCCCTCGGCAGCGCCGGTACGGGCCCGACTGGCCCTGGCGAGCGTGACGAGCTTGGCGTCCTCGGGGTCCAGCGGCTCGTTGTTCGGGCTGTGGTCAGACATCGGCGGCCTCCACCGGCTGGGCGGGCTCCGGCTGGCTCTGCTGGCTCGGGATGCTCGGGCTGCTCGGGCTGCTCGGGCTGCTTGAGGTCGCGTCGTCGACACGCGAGTCGCCTCCGTCGACGGGACCGGACGACTGCTCGAGCCGGTGCACGAGCAGGGTGCCGATCCGGTTGCGCCGGCCGGCCAGGGACTCCGCCGTCAGCTGTAGCCCGTGGAAGGTCGCCGACGACCCGGCGATCGGGACCTTGCCGAGCAGAGCGGCCAGCAGCCCGCCGACGCTGTCGACGTCCTCGATCTCCGACTCCTCCGGCGTGATGTCGAAGTGCTCGGCGAAGTCGTCGACGTGCAGCCGGGCGCTGACGCGTACGTCGCCGCCGTCCAGCTCCTCGATCTCGGGCCGGCCGGTGTCGTACTCGTCCGAGATCTCACCGACGATCTCCTCGAGGATGTCCTCGATCGTCACCAGGCCCGCGGTGCCGCCGTACTCGTCGACGACGACCGCGACGTGGATGCGCTGCGCCTGCATGGCCCGCAGCAGCTCGTCGACCGGTTTGCTGTCGGGGACGAAGGTGGCCGGCCGCATCACGTCCTCGGCCTTCTCGCTCTGCTCGGCGTCGCGGTACTCGTACACCCGGCGGGTGATGTCCTTGAGGTAGACGATACCGACCACGTCGTCGACGTTCTCGCCGATCACCGGGATGCGCGAGAACCCGCTGCGCAGGGCCAGGGACTGGGCCTGCCGGAGCGTCCGGCCGCGCTCGACGACGACCATGTCGGGCCGCGGCACCATGACCTCGCGGACGAGGGTGTCACCGAGCTCGAAGACCGAGTGGATCATCTGGCGCTCGTCGTCCTCGATGAGGCGGTCGCGCTCGGCGAGGTCGACGAGCTCGCGCAGCTCGGCCTCAGAGGTGAAGGGGCCGTGCCGGAAACCGTGCCCCGGGGTCAGGGCGTTGCCGACAAGGATCAGCAAGTGGGTGATCGGGCCAAGAACCGTTGCCAGCAGGGAGATCGGGCCGGCCGCAGCCAGGGCCACGCGTGGCGCATGCTGCCGAGCCAGCGTTCGGGGAGCGACACCGATGGCGACGTACGACACGACGACCATGATGCCGGCGGCGACGAGGATCGCCTCGAAGGTCGAGTCGATGCCGTCGAGGCAGACCACCGCGACGAGGACGGTGGCCAGCGCCTCGCAGAACACCCGGAGGAACAGCGCGACGTTGAGGTATCGGGCCGGGTCGGCGACCACGCGTACGAGTCGGCTGGCCCCGCGCCGACCCTCGCGTGCGAGCTCGTCGACCGCGATGCGCGACACCCGGGCGAGCGCGGTGTCGGCGGCGGCGAACAGCGCGGCCAGGACCACCAGCAACGCCGCCAGCAGGATCAGCCGGAGGTCACCCGCCGTCACGGTCCGACCGCCTTGCCGGCGGCTCGGTGCTCGCGCCAGGCCTGCACGATCTCGTCCTGCAGCCCGAACATCTCGCGCTCCTCGGAGGGCTCGGCGTGGTCGTAGCCGAGCAGGTGCAGGATGCCGTGGGTGGCGAGCAGGTGCAGCTCGGCCTCGGCCCCGTGACCGGCCGCCACGCCCTGCCGCTCGGCGACGGTGGGGCACAGGACCACGTCACCGAGCAGGCCGGGCGCGGGCACGTCGTCGTCGTCCCGGGGTGGACGCAGCTCGTCCATGGGAAAGCTCAGCACGTCGGTCGGTCCCGGCTCGTCCATCCACTTGATGTGCAGCTGCTCCATCGCCGGCTCGTCGACGAGCAGGACCGACAGCTCGGACTGGGGATGCATCCTGAGCCGGTCGAGGGCGAACCTGGCCAGCGCGGAGAGTGCCTCCTCGTCGACGGGGGTGCCACTCTCGTTGGCGACCTCGACGCTCATCGCACCCTCACCTGCGGTTCGACGGCCGCCCGCCGCCCTTGTGCCCCTGCTGCCCGGACGCAGCGACCTGGCCGGCCGCCTCGACGACCGCGTCGTGCACGGCGTACGCGTCGACGATCTCGGTGACCAACCGGTGGCGTACGACGTCGGCGCTGGTCAGCTGCAGGAACGCGACGTCCTCGATGCCGCCGAGGATCTCCTGCACCTCGGACAGGCCGCTGCGGGTGCCGCC
>JANMWN010000025.1:0-13688 GCA_031394045.1 Sporichthyaceae bacterium | reverse complement strand
GCCAGCCGGTCGACGAAGAGCCGGTAGCCCTTGTCGGTCGGGACCCGGCCGGCGCTGGTGTGCGGCTGGGCGATCAGGCCCTCGTCCTCGAGCGCCGCCATGTCGTTGCGGATCGTCGCCGGGGAGACGCCGAGGCTGTGCCGCTCGACCAGCGCCCTCGAGCCGACCGGCTCCTGGGTGGCGACGTAGTCCTCGACGATGGCGCGCAGCACGGCGAGCCTTCGGTCGTCGCTCACCCGCGCCTCCTTGGCTTTCACTTGGCACTCACCCTGCCTGAGTGCCAAGTGTACCGTCGCCGGGCTCGGCGGGTCAGACGCAAGATGTCCGTTCTGTACGAGTACGGTGCAATCGGATCGGACCAGGCCGAAAGGAATCGACGATGACCGACCGCTCGACCCCGGTCGCCTGGGTCTGGCGTCAGGAGCGGCCCCCTCGCTGGCTCCTGCGCGGGACCCTCACCGTCGCGGTGGGGTTCCTGGCCGTGGGCCTGGTCTGGGGCATGATCGCCCAGCTCAAGGACCTGTTCGTCATCATCCTGTCGGCGCTGTTCGTCGCCTTCGCGATCGAGCCCGGCGTCAACTGGCTGGCCAGTCGCGGCTGGAAGCGCGGGCTCGGCACCGGAGCCATCTACCTGGTCGCTGTCCTGGTCTTCATCGGGCTGATCGCCTCGATCGGCGGGCTCGTCGTCGACCAGGTCGCCGGTCTCGGCAAGTCGCTTCCCTCTGTTGTGAGCTCGCTGTCCGACTTCCTGCACCAGCACTTCAACGTCAACCTGACCGAGCAGCTGCAGAAGCTGCAGGACAACCTGGGATCCATCGGTACGACGGTGGCGAGCAACGCACTGGGCATCGGTGCCACCATCATCGGCTCGGTCTTCGACCTGCTCACCGTGGCGCTGTTCGCGTTCTACTTCGCCGCCCAGGGACCGCAGTTCCGGCGGGCGGTCTGCTCGGTGCTCCCACCCGCGCGCCAGATCGTGGTCCTGCAGGTGTGGGAGCTCGCGATCTCCAAGACCGCGGGGTTCCTCTACTCCCGTGTGCTGCTCGCGGCGGTCTCCGGTGCGGCGCACGCCGTCGTGTTCGCCGTCGCGGAGATCCCGTACGCCGTCACGCTCGGGCTCTTCGTCGGCATCGTCGGGCAGTTCATCCCGACCGTGGGCACGTACATCGGCGCTGCCCTGCCCGCCCTCGTCGCGCTATCGGTCAGCCCGGCCAAAGCTTTGGTCGTCATCGGCTTTGCCGTGATCTACCAGCAGATCGAGAACTACTTCCTGACTCCGCCGCTGGCCAAGCGCACCATGCAGCTGCAGCCGGCCGTGGCGTTCGGCTCCGTCATCGTCGGGGTCACCCTGATCGGCCCGGTGGGCGCGTTGCTGGCGCTGCCGGTCACGGCCACCATCCAGGCCTTCGTCAGCAGCTACGTCCAGCGGCACGAGCTCGTCGAGTCCGACCTGCTGGTCGACCCGATGTCCAAGAAGCAGGCCGCCAGGGCCGAGGCCGAGGAGACCGGTGAGGCGGCCGACTCCGGCGCTGCCGACGGCGAGGACGGGGACGACCTCGACGGCGACGATGGCGACCTCGACGGCCGGTACTCGCCGGTCAGCTCGGACTGACCCGCGCCGTGCGCAGCAAGGACTACGGCAACGATGTGCTCGCCGACGCCGGCCGTCGACCTGCACCTCCGCCGGTGGTCGACGCGGAGCTCGAGCTCGTCGTCGAGTGCTCGGACACCGGCTTCTGCGGGGCGGTCGTGACCGTCGAGAAGGACGCGGTCACCCTCGAGGACCGGCACGGCCGGCGCCGGTCCTTCCTGCTGACACCGGGAGCCTTCCTGCTCGACGGGCAGCGCGTGACGCTGGTCCGGCCGAAGGCGGCACCCGCCGCAGCCTTGACACGTACCGCTTCCGGGTCGGTACCGGTCGCCGGCCTCACCGCGCGCGTCGCCAAGGCCAGCCGGATCTACGTCGAGGGCAAGCACGACGCCGAGCTCGTCGAGAAGGTGTGGGGGCACGACCTTCGGGTCGAGGGCGTCGTGGTCGAGCAGCTCGACGGGGTCGACGTCCTGCCGGACGCGATCGCCGAGTTCGGCCCCGGCCCTGGCCGACGCCTCGGGGTGCTGGTGGACCACCTCGTCCCGGGCAGCAAGGAGGCGCGGATCGCGGCGGCCGTACGCTCGCCGCACGTGCTCGTCGTCGGGCACCCGTATGTCGACGTCTGGCAGGCTGTCCGCCCCTCGCTGCTCGGGCTGGCGACCTGGCCGGACATCCCGAGGGGCCAGCCGTGGAAGGAGGGCATCTGCGCGGCCGCGGGGTGGCCCGCTCGCACGCCGGCCGACCTCGCGGCGGCGTGGCGGCGCATCCTCGGGGCGGTCCGTACCTATGCCGACCTCGACCCCGCCCTGCTCGGCCGGGTCGAGGAGCTGATCGACTTCGTGACGGCACCCCTCGCCTGACCTCCCGTTCTGCCACCAGCATCCGTCGCTGGCACGGTTTACTAGGCGCATGACCACCATCGATGCCGGCCGTACCCGTGACCTGCTCGCCCGCGAGCGCGAGACCCATGAGCTGCGCAACCCCGGCTCCCGCAAGCTCTTCGACGGGGCTGACCATCTGTTCGGGCGAGTCCCGATGACCTGGATGAACAAGTGGGCCGGCGGGTTCCCCCTCTACCAGGCCAGCGCCAGCGGCAACCGCATCACCGACGTCGACGGCAACACGTACGTCGACTTCGCCCTCGGCGACACCGCCTCGATGGCCGGGCACTCCCCCGCTGCGACCGTGGCCGCGGTCACCGAGCGGATCGGGACGACCGGTGGCATCACCACGATGCTGCCCACCGAGGACGCCGAGTGGGTGGCCGCCGAGCTCACCCGTCGCTTCGGCCTGCCACTGTGGTCGTACACGCTGACCGCGACCGACGCGAACCGCTGGGCGATCCGGCTGGCCCGGCTCATCACCGGCCGGCCCAAGATCCTGGCCTTCTCGTACTGCTACCACGGCAGCGTCGACGAGACCTTCGCCGTGCTCGACGGCGACGGGCAGACGCAGGCGCGGCCGGGCAGCGTCGGTGAGCCGGTACCCCTGTCGGTGACCACGCGGGCGGCCGAGTTCAACGACCTCGCCAGCGTCGAGCGCGCGCTCGCCCATGGTGACGTCGCGGTGATCGTCACCGAGCCAGCGCTGACCAACATCGGCATCGTGCTGCCGGAGCCCGGCTTCCTCGATGGCTTGCGCGAGCTTGCCACCCGGTACGGCGCCCTGCTGCTCATCGACGAGACCCACACGATCAGCGCAGGCCCCGGCGGGTGCACCGCGGCGTGGGGGCTGCAGCCGGACATCTTCGTCATCGGCAAGTCCATCGGCGGCGGCATCCCGACGGGGGCGTACGGCATCACCCAGGCGATCGCCGACGCCGTGGCCGCGCACCCGGACGCCGACCTCATCGACGTCGGGGGCATCGGAGGCACGCTGGCCGGCAACGCCCTGTCGACGGCCGCCATGCGGGCCACGCTCGGCGAGGTGCTGACTGACGACGCGTTCGCCAGGATGATCGATCTGTCCACGGCGTTCACCGCGGGGGCGCAGGCCACCATCGACCGGCACGACCTGCCCTGGTCGATCAGCCAGCTCGGGGCGCGGGCGGAGTACACGTTCGCCAGCCCGGCGCCGCGCACGGGTACCGAGGCGGCCGCGCTCGGAGACGAGGTGCTCGCCGAGTACCTGCACCTCTACGCCCAGAACCGTGGCGTGCTCATCACGCCGTTCCACAACATGGCGCTGATGTGCCCGACGACGACCGCAGCCGACGTGGACCGGCACACCGAGGTGTTCGCCGAGGCGGTCGCAGCCCTGCTCGGTTAGCTCTGCGGCGCGGGCGGCGCCAGCATCGACGGGTCCTCGGCGACGGCGATCGCCGTCAGGGCCAGTGCCATCGCTCCCTCGAGCATGGTCCGGTCGCCAGCCGGCGTGACGCAGTGTGCGGCGAACTCGTGCTGGTGGTTCACGGCGGGCCAGCTGTGGACGGCCAGGTCCGCGTGCACGGCCGGTACCACCTGGCTGATGTTGCCGAAGTCGGTCGAGCCACCCATGTCGTCACCGGCCGGGTCGGCGGTGTACGGGCGCCCGAGCAGGTCGCAGGCGCGCCCGAACGCCGCGACCAGGGCCGCATTCGGCTGCACCGGCTCGTAGGGGTTGGGCAGCGTGGTGATCTCCACCTCGGTCCCGGTGGCGGTGGCCGCTCCCTCCAGGCAGGCCCGGGTACGCGCCCGGAGGTCCACGAGGTCGGCCCAGTCGATGGCCCGCAGGTAGTACGTCGCGGCCGCCCGCTCCGGCACGATGTTGGCCGCGTCACCCCCGTTGGTGATGATCCCGTGCACCTGCTGCCAGGGCCGGAAGTGCTGGCGCAGCATGGCGATCGCGGTGTAGCCGGCGACGAGCCCGTCGAGGGCGTTGCGGCCGAGGTACGGCGCCGAGCTCGCGTGCGACGCGTGACCGCGGTAGACCACGGTCCACTCCTCGATCGCCAAGCCGCGCGAGGCGTGGGTGTCGTACGGCGCGGGGTGCACCATCATCGCCGCGTCAACCCCTTCGAGGGCGCCGGCCCTGATCAGGTCGACCTTGCCGCCGCCCATCTCCTCGGCGGGCGTGCCCAGCACGGTGACGCGCAGGCCCACCTCCTCGGCGACGGCAGCGAGCGCGATCCCGGCACCGACCGCCGAGGCAGCGATGATGTTGTGCCCGCAGGCGTGGCCGACGCCGGGCAGCGCGTCGTACTCGGCGCAGACCACGACGTGCGGGCCGCGGCTGCCCGCGCGGGCCGCGAACGCGGTGGCCAGCCCGTACGCACCGCGCTCGACGACTAGGCCGTGCTCCTCCAGGACCACCGCGCAGCGCTCGGCGGCCCGGTGCTCCTCGTACGCCAGCTCGGGGTCGGCGGCGATCGCGTGCGAGAGCCCGATCAGAGTGTCCTCGACGGTCCCGACCAGCGTGCGTACCCGTTCGACCATGGCGTCCATCGCGGCAGCATGCCACAACTGACTCGCCAGTCAGCGAACGTCGGTCGACGACGCGTCAGTCGACGAGGGCGCGGACGACAGCGTCGGCGAGGAGGCGGCCGCGGAGCATGAGAACGGCCCGCCCGTCAGCGAGCGCGTCAAGGGCGAGCAGGCCATCGGTTCCGAGCGTCTCGGCGGCAGCTAGCCCGGCGGGTTCGAGCAGGGCGAGCGGGCAGCCCTCCGCGAGGCGGACCGACAGCAGGACCTGCTCCACGCGCCGGTCCTGCGCGGTCAGCACCTCGCGGGCATGGGCCGGCGAGACGCCGTCGGCCAGCCGGGCCGCGTACGCCGCGGGGTGCTTGACGTTCCACCAGCGGACGCCGCCGACGTGGCTGTGCGCCCCGGGCCCGGCGCCCCACCAGTCGTCGCTGCGCCAGTACCCGACGTTGTGCCGGCAGCGGCCGCCATCGGAGCGCGCCCAGTTGCTGACCTCGTACCAGTCGAACCCGGCCGCACCGAGCACCTCGTCGGCCAGCAGGTACGCGTCGGCCAGCCGGTCGTCGTCGGGCATCGGCAGCTCGCCCCGCTTGATCCGGCCGGCCAGCCGGGTGCCATCCTCGACGATCAACGCGTAGGCCGAGACATGGTCTGGGCCAAGGGCGATCGCCGCGTCGAGCGACTCCCGCCAGTCGGCCGCCGACTCCCCCGGCGTGCCGTAGATGAGGTCGAGGCTGACCTGCTCGAACCCCGCCGCCCTGGCCCACCCGACGGCGTCGGCCACCCGGCCCGGCGTGTGCGTACGGTCGAGGGTCGCGAGCACGTGCGGCACCGCGGACTGCATCCCGAAGCTGATGCGGGTGAAGCCCGCAGACCTCAATGCTGCCAACGACTCCCGGCTCACCGAGTCGGGGTTGGCCTCAGTCGTCACCTCCGCGCCGGGCGCCAGACCGAACAGGTCGTCCACCGCGGCGAGCATCCGCGCCAGGTCGCTCGACGGCAGCAGCGTCGGCGTCCCGCCACCGACGAAGACGGTGCTCACCGGCCGGTCGTCCCCGGCCAGGACCCGCCGCGCCAGCGTCAGCTCGGCGACCACCGTGCCCGCGTACGACGATCGGCTCGCGCCCGGCCCCAGCTCGTCCGAGGTGTACGTGTTGAAGTCGCAGTAGCCGCAGCGCGTGGTGCAGAACGGCACGTGCAGGTACACACCGAGCGCGCGACCGGCACCGCCGTCAAGCGCGGACGCGGGCAGCGACCCGTCCGACGGCGCAGGGTCGCCGTTGGGCAGCGTCGAAGGGCTCAGCGCGGAGTCCCGTCGCTGGGGACGAAGCCCGCGCCGTGACCTGGGACGATCAGCGTCGGCTCGAGGGCGAGGATCCGCTCGCGCGAGGAGCGCAGCACCGCACGGTCGGGAGCGAACGGGTCCTCGTCCGGGCCGTCGGCGTCCCACCACAGGTGCGTGCACGCGATCAGGCCGGAACCGGTCTCGACCACCGTGGTCACGTCCTGCGGGGTGTGCCCCGGAGTCTCGAGAAGCCATACCGACGGCGACAGCCGGAAGCCTTCGGCCCGCCGCTCCTCCCAGATGTCGCCCGAGTAGATCGCCTGGAAGTCGTGGACCCGCGCGGCCGGGAAGAGCGCCGCGTTGAGGGTGTGGTCCGGGTGGTGGTGGCTGAGCACGATGTCAGTTACCGCGTCCGGGCTGATGCCGAGACTCTCGAGCGGGTCGAGGATGACCGACCGCTTGGCCACCATGCCGGGGTCGACCACGATGATCGTGTCGCCGTCCCGAACCAGGACGACGCTGCTGGCCACCCTGTCGTCGGCGTAGCCCTCAGCGAGGACGGTGAACTCTGCGGCCATGCGTCAGCCTCCGTACATGGATTCGATGAGCCCGGAGTAGCGGGTCTCCACGACCTTGCGCTTGACCTTGAGCGAGGGGGTCAGCTCGCCCTCGTCGATGGTGAGGTCACGAGGCAGGATGCGGAACTGCTTGATCGACTCCCACCTGTTCAGCCGGCTGTTCAGCTCGCTGATGCAGCCCTGGACGTACGCGTGCGTGGCCTCGTGCTGGCTCAGCGTCGCGTAGTCGCCCTCGAGGCCCTGCGACTCGGCCCATGACGGCAGCCCGTCCACGTCCAGGGTGATCAGCGCCGCCGCGAAGCTGCGTGCGGTGACCAGCATCTGGCTGGCGATCGGGCAGATCGCCTTGAACTGCGACTCGATCGCCTGCGGGGCGATGTACTTGCCGCCGGAGGTCTTGAGCAGGTCCTTCTTGCGGTCGGTGATGCGTACGCGGCCCATGGCGTCAAGCTCGCCGACGTCCCCGGTGGCGAACCAGCCATCGAGCAGCAGCACCTCTGCGGTCTGCTCGGGCAGCCCGTGGTAGCCGCGCATGACGCCGCCGCCACGGATCAGGATCTCGCCGTCGGCGGCGATCTTGATCTCGGTGCCAGGGAGCGGTTGCCCGACCGAGCTGTAGGAGACCCGGTCCGGCAGGTTGAGCGTGGTGCCGGCGCTGGTCTCGGTGAGCCCGTAGCCCTCGAGGATGATCAGCCCGGCGGCGTCGAACCACTCGGCGATCTCGGGGGCCAGCGCCGCGCTCCCGGAGGCGAAGAAACGGATCCGCCCACCCATCCGGTCCTTGATCTTGGAGAAGACCAGCCGGTCGGCCACGCTGTGCTGGATCTTCAAAAGACCAGTCGGCTGCTTGCCTGCGGCACGGAGCTTGGAGGCCTTGGCGCCGACGTCGAACGCCCAGCTGAAGATCTTCAGCTTGACCCCGCCCTCTTGCTCCGCGGTGGCGACGACGCGGCCGTAGACCTTCTCGAAGATCCGCGGCACGCCGGCCATGAACGTGGGCTTGATGACGGAGAGGTTCTCGACGATCTGGTCGACCCTGCCGTCGATGGCGGTCGCGAAGCCGATCTGCGCCTGCGCGGCCAGCAGGACCTTGCCGAAGGAGTGCGACAGCGGGAGCCAGAGGTACTGCACGTCGTCGACGGACAGGATGTCGACCGCCTCGACCGCGGCGCCCTCGTACGTCCAGTTGGCATGGGTGAGCTGCACCCCCTTGGGCCGCCCCGTCGTCCCCGACGTGTAGATCAGCGTCGCCAGGTGCTCGGGGCCGACGCCAGCGATCACGTCGTCGACCGCCGACGGATTTGCGGCGAGGTGGCTCTCGCCCTGGGCCTCAAGGTCGGCCAGCGTGATGACCCACCCGGCGTCGGACGCAGCGGGCAGCCCGTCGACCACGATGACCTTGGCCACGTTGGTCAGCTGGTCGCGGCACTGCCGCAGCTTGGCGACCTGGGTCTCGTCCTCGGCGATGACGAACCGGGAGCTGGAGTCCGAGACGATGAAGGCGACATCGTCCGCGCTGGTCGACGGGTAGACCGTGGTGACGGCGCCACCCGCGCACAGCACCCCGTAGTCGGCCAGGACCCACTCGACCCTCGTCGAGCACGCGATGGCCACGCACTCCTCGGGCCGCAGGCCGAGGACCAGCAGCCCGGCCGCGATGGCTCGCACCCGCTCGCCGGTCTGCTCCCAGGTCAGGCTGGTCCAGCCGCTGCCGGCCGGGTAGCGGAACGCCTCGCGCGTCGGGGTCGCCGCCACCCGGTCCAGGAAGAGCCGACCCACCGAGGGGGCGGTCTTGAGCTCGGCCGGGCTCACACCGACACCTCGGCGTCGACGGCGCGGCCGGCAGCCGGCGTACGCCGCAGCTGGCTCTGGATCGCCTCCACCAGGGGTGGGTGCAGGTCGGTGCCCTCGGCCAGGAGCAGGGCGAGCCGGGCCGGGTCGGCCAGCCGAAGCACGAACACCTCGCCGACGGTCACCCCGTGGCTCGGCCGCTCCACGACGCGTACCCGGCTGCCCGCCTGGATCCGACCCTCACCGAGGACCCGCAGGTACGCCCCCGGATCACCGCGGTCCGTGAAGCGCTTGACCCAGTGCGGCTCGCCGGTGAAGGCCTGGAACGTGGTGCACGGGATCCGTGGCGACGTAACCTCGAGCAGCACGGGCGCCGACCCGTCGACGCCCTCGACCTCCCAGCGCTCCCCGATGACCGCGCCGGTGACGTCGAGACCCTCGGTGGTCAGGTTCTCGCCGAACGAGCCGGCGGGCACCGGGCGGCCCAGCTCGGCCTCCCAGGTCGCCTGGTCCTCACGGGCGTACGCGTAGACCGCGGCGTCGCGGCCACCGTGGTACTTGCGGTCGAGGCAGGTGTCCCCCACGACGCCGAGCGTCTGGATCTGCGCCGGCCCCTCGACGGGTCGCTTGTCGATGGCGGTACGCCCGACGTCGCCGACCGGGTCGGCAATCAGCTCGTGGACGACGTTGACGGTGAGGATCCGGACGTCTGACATGGGGCCATCCTGCCCGAAACTGCGGCGGCTGCGGAGACTACTTCTGCTGGGTCCGCTCGAGGTGGCCGAAGACGATCATCCGGTGCGAGGAGTTCCAGGTCGGGTTGCAGGTCGTCAGGGTGATCAACGCCTGCGTCGGGGTCACCGTGGGCTTGCCCGGCACCGGCTGGATCACCCACACGTCCGCAGGTAGCACGATGGTGGCGTTGGGGTCGTTGTCCACGACGTACGTGTAGATCGCGGCCTCGGTCTCGACCGTGATCTGGTCCCCGGGGCGTAGCTTCTGCAGGTCGGCGAACGGCTGCCCGTGGGTACGCCGGTGGCCCGCCACGGCGAAGTTGCCGACCTGGCCGGGCGCGGCCGTGCCCGGGTAGTGACCGACACCCTCGGCCAGGTACGCGAGCGTGACGCCCTCGACCACCGGTGCGCTCCAGCCCTTGCCCAGCCTGGGGATCCGCATGATCGCGAACGGCTGCCCGGCCACCATCGGCACCGGCCCCGGGATCGCCGTGCCGGTGCTGTGCGGCTGAGCGGCCCACTGCTGGCGCAGGTCGTCGGTCAGCGTCTGGGCGGCGGCGTCGGCACGGACGTTGGTCCAGAGGAGCAGGTAGCCCACGAAGAGCAGGCAGACTACGCCCAGGGTGATCAGGACCTCGCCCAGCCAGTGGACCGCCTGCCGTCTGCGCACGGCTATCGGCCCTTGGTGCCCGTGGGCGCCTCGACCTCGGTCGAGAGGGCCGCGATGAACGCCTCTTGCGGGACCTCCACCCGGCCGACCATCTTCATCCGCTTCTTGCCTTCCTTCTGCTTCTCCAGCAGCTTGCGCTTGCGGGTGATGTCCCCGCCGTAGCACTTGGCGAGCACGTCCTTGCGGATCGCGCGGATGTTCTCGCGGGCGATCACCCGGGACCCGATCGCCGCCTGGATCGGCACCTCGAACTGCTGCCGAGGGATGAGCTTGCGCAGCTTGCCGGTCATCGACGTGCCGTACGCGTACGCCTTGTCCTTGTGGACGATCGCGCTGAAGGCGTCGACCGCCTCGCCCTGAAGCAGGATGTCCACCTTGACCAGCTCGGCCTCCTGCTCGCCGGTGGGCTCGTAGTCGAGCGAGCCGTAGCCGCGGGTCCTGGACTTCAGGCTGTCGAAGAAGTCGAAGATGATCTCGCCCAGGGGCAGCGTGTAGCGCAGCTCGACGCGGTCCTCGGAGAGGTAGTCCATGCCGAGCAGCGTGCCGCGCCGGGCCTGGCAGAGCTCCATGATCGTGCCGATGTACTCGCTCGGCGCCAGGATGGTCGACCGCACCATCGGCTCGTGAATCGCGGCGATCTTGCCCTCGGGGAACTCGCTCGGGTTGGTCACCGTGCGTTCCTTGCCGTCCTCCAGGACCACCCGGTAGACCACGTTGGGCGCCGTCGAGATCAGGTCGAGGTCGAACTCGCGCTCGAGCCGCTCGCGCACGATCTCCAGGTGCAGCAGCCCGAGGAAGCCGACCCGGAAGCCGAAGCCCAGCGCCGCCGAGGTCTCTGGCTCCCAGACCAGCGCCGCGTCGTTGAGCTGGAGCCGCTCGAGCGCGTCACGCAGGTCGGGGTAGTCGTCGCCGTCGATCGGGTACAGCCCGGAGAAGACCATCGGCACGGGGTCGCGGTAGCCGCCGAGCGCCTCGGTGGCTGGTTTGGCCGCCGAGGTGACGGTGTCGCCGACCCGGGACTGCCGGACGTCCTTGACGCCGGTGATCAGGTAGCCCACCTCGCCGACACCGAGGCCCGCGCTGACCACGGGCTCGGGCGAGATCACGCCGACCTCGAGCATCTCGTGGGTGGCCCGCGTCGACAGCATCAGGATCTTCTCGCGGGTGGACAGGTCGCCGTCGATGACGCGTACGTAGGTGACCACGCCGCGGTAGGTGTCGTAGACGGAGTCGAAGATCATCGCCCTGGCCGGCGCGTCGGGGTCGCCGATCGGGTGCGGCACCAGGCGGACCACCTCGTCGAGCAGCTCACCTACGCCCTCGCCGGTCTTGGCGCTGACCCGCAGGACGTCGCTGGCGTCGCAGCCGATGATGTGCGCGAGCTCGGCGGCGTACTTGTCCGGCTGGGCCGCCGGGAGGTCGATCTTGTTGAGCACCGGGATGATCTGCAGGTCGTTCTCGAGGGCGAGGTAGAGGTTGGCCAGCGTCTGGGCCTCGATGCCCTGCGCGGCGTCGACCAGCAGCACCGTGCCCTCGCAGGCGGCGAGCGAGCGGGAGACCTCGTACGTGAAGTCGACGTGGCCCGGGGTGTCGATCAGGTTGAGGATGTACGTCACGCCGTCCGACGCGGTGTACGGCAGGCGGACCGCCTGGCTCTTGATCGTGATGCCGCGCTCGCGCTCGATGTCCATCCGGTCGAGGTACTGGGCCCGCATCTGGCGCCCGTCCACCACTCCGGTCAGCTGCAGCATGCGGTCGGCCAGCGTCGACTTGCCGTGGTCGATGTGCGCGATGATGCAGAAGTTCCGGAGCAGCTCCGGTGGCGTCGAACCCGGCTGGGGCGCTGCACCTGGGCGGATCGGCGGCACGCGAAGGGACTCCGTACTCGTCGGGGGGGCTGACCGGGACTTGCTGGCGATGCTGGACCAGTCCATGCTCCCACGGCCTAGCATCGCGACGTGCTCAGCAAACTCCTGAAGTTGCTTCGCGGCCCCTCCCGGCGACCTGGTCCCCGGCCCGGCCCGCAACCGGCTCCCCCGCACGGGGTGGCCTCGCAGGCACCGGGTCGGGCGCACGACTACGACGGAGCGGTCGCCCTCGCGTACACCCCCAAGGGCGACGGGCACGCCGACCCCGGCGAGGTGGTGTGGACCTGGGTGCCGTTCGAGGAGGACGCCAGCCAGGGCAAGGATCGCCCCGTCGTCGTGGTCGGGCGGCCGCGCGAGGGCCGCCTGTCCGACCTCGTGGTGCTGATGCTGTCCAGCAAGGACCACGGGGGTGACAGTCGCTGGCTGGCCGTCGGAGCCGGCGCATGGGACCCGGAGGGGCGGCCCAGCAGCGTACGGCTGGACCGGGTGCTCGCGGTGGCTCCCGAGGCGGTGCGGCGCGAGGGCGCGGCGCTCGACCGCGACCGGTTCGACCAGGTCGCCGCGGCTCTGCTCGCGCTGCACGGCTGGTGAGTTTGAGCGTGACCTAGACCGACTGGTACCTTGGGGACTTCGCGAGCGCGTGCGGTTCGCGCACGTCCTTGCTGACCGAGGCTTCGCCTGAAGCCTCCCCCAACAGACCGAGGCTGACTTTCGTGGCGAACATCAAGTCCCAGATCAAGCGCAACAAGACCAACGAGAAGGCGCGCCTGCGCAACAAGGCCGTCAGGTCCTCGCTCAAGACCGCTGTGAAGAAGTTCCGCACCGCCGCTGACGCTGGCGACACCGCCGCCGCGACCACGCTCCTCGCCGCTGCCTCGCGCAGCCTCGACAAGGCCGCGAGCAAGGGCGTCATCCACAAGAACCAGGCCGCGAACCGCAAGTCGGCGCTCGCCAAGCAGCTCGACAAGATCAGCGCCTAGCTGACCCACTCGTCACGAGAGCGCCATCCCTCCGGGGGTGGCGCTTCTTGCTGTGCGGGCCGGGCGACCAGTGGCCGACCTATGCATTGTCGTGGTTCGGCCAGGGGAAAAGTCGTTGTTGGGTAGGGACTTCTCCTAGACTTCGAACATGTGTATGAATACTTCGCCTGCCGCTCCGGTGGACGTGGCCGCCATCCTGGCGGCCACCCCCGGGCTCGCGGTGATGGCCGCGCTGACCGCGCTGGACCTGGCCGCTCTGAGCGAGCCGGACCGGCTGATCGTGCTGGAGGTCTGGGAGCGGCAGCAGCACTGGGTCTGGGCCCAGACGATGACCGCGACGCTCGCGTTCGCCGGGCAGCAGCCGGTCGACTCCGATGACTTCGTCCGTGAGGACGTCCGGGCGGCGCTGCGGCTGTCGCGGCCGGCGGCGCAGGACCGGATCGACACCGCCCGCCTGCTCGCCAGCCCGCTGACCGACACTCATCAGGCGCTGGCGGGCGGGGCCGTCAGTCCGGGGCAGGTCCGCCGCTTGGTCGAAGAAGTGAAGTACCTCGCGCCCGAGGTGGCTGTCGCGGTCCAGGACCGGGTACTTCCCAAGGCGCAGCAGCAGACGGTCAGCGAGTTCGGTCGGGCGGTCAAGAAGGCCATCCTCGTGGTCGACCCCCAGACGGCTGAAGAACAACATGCCTCGGCGATGCAGACCCGGACAGTCCAGATGTATCCCGAACCGGACGCGATGGCGACCATCAGCACGGTGCAACCCGCCCACCAAGCCGTCACGATCATGCAAGCC
>JANMWN010000008.1:0-18501 GCA_031394045.1 Sporichthyaceae bacterium | reverse complement strand
GCCCCGACGTGCTCGGCCTGGAAGACCCGGAACTGCGTCTGCCCGAAGTACGCCGTCAGGTCGGTGAGCTCGAGGCCGAACCGCAGGTCCGGCTTGTCGGAGCCGAAGCGGCGCATCGCGTCGGCGTACGTCATCCGCGGGATCGGGCCGATCTCGTGGCCGAGCACGCCGGTCCAGATCGAGCGGACCACCGCCTCGCCGACCTCGATCACGTCGTCCTGCTCGACGAACGACATCTCGATGTCGAGCTGGGTGAACTCAGGCTGCCGGTCCTTGCGGAAGTCCTCGTCGCGGTAGCAGCGCGCGATCTGGAAGTAGCGCTCCATCCCGGCCACCATGAGCAGCTGCTTGAACAGCTGGGGCGACTGCGGCAGCGCGTACCAGTGCCCTGGCTGCAGGCGTACGGGCACGAGGAAGTCGCGCGCACCCTCGGGCGTCGACCGGGTCAGCGTCGGTGTCTCGATCTCGACGAAGTCACGCGCCAGCAGCACGTCCCGTGCGTAGCGGTTGACGTCGGACCGCATCCGCAGCGCCCGCGCGGGGGCAGGGCGGCGCAGGTCGAGGTAGCGGTAGCGCAGCCGCGCCTCCTCGCCCACCTCGGTCCGGTCGTCGATCGGGAACGGGAGCGGCGCCGACTCGCTCAGGACGTCGACCGACGTCGCCACCACCTCGATGTCGCCGGTGGCCAGGTCGGGGTTGGCGTTGCCCTCCTTGCGCAGGGTCACCTCACCGACGATCTTGAGGCAGTACTCGTTGCGCAGCCCGTGGGCGACGGCCGCGTCGCGGACGACCACCTGCACCACGCCCGAGACGTCGCGGAGGTCGAGGAAGGCCACCCCGCCGTGGTCACGTCGGCTGGCCACCCAGCCGGCCAGGGTGATGGTCTCGCCGGCGTGGGAGGCGCGCAGGCTGCCGGCCTCGTGGGTGCGGATCACAGGTTCTGCTCCTCGGGTTCTGCTGCTTCTACGGTGGGCCAGAGGTCCTCGGCGGGCGGTGCCCAGCTGCTCGGGTCGGCCGGGGCCTGGTCACCCGAGCGGATGTCCTTGATCTCGCCGGTCCCTGGGAACCAGACGTACGGGATGCCACGCCGCTCGGCGTGCCGGATCTGCTTGCCGAACTTCGCGGCGGAGGGCGCCACCTCGCACGGGATGCCGCGTGCACGCAGCGACGCCGCCACTGCGTTCGAGGCGCCCCTGGCCTCCTCGTCGGCGACCGCGACCAGCACGGCGCTGGGCACAGAGCGGGACGCGACGGCCAGCTTGCGGCCGAGCACCCGGCCGAGGATCCGGGAGACCCCGATGGACATGCCAACACCGGGGTACGTCGTCTTCCCGTCGCTGGCCAGGGAGTCGTAGCGTCCGCCCGAGCAGACCGAGCCGAGGTCCTCGTGGCCCTGCAGCAGCGTCTCGTAGACAGTGCCGGTGTAGTAGTCGAGGCCGCGGGCCACCCGCAGGTCGGCCATCACCAGGCCCGGCGACGCGGCCGACGTCGCCTCGATCACCCGGACGAGCTCCTCGAGGCCCTCGTCCAGCATCGGGTTCGAGACGCCGAGCGCGGTGGCCTGCGCGGTGACGTGCTCGGCGAACGAGGCGTCGAAGGAGCGGATGCCGGCCAGGTCGAGGCAGGCCCGCGCCGCGGTCTCCGACAGGCCTGCCTCGGCGACCAGCAGCGCAGCCACCCGGTCCGGGCCGATCTTGTCCAGCTTGTCCACCGACCGCAGCACCGCGGACGGGTCCTCGGCACCCACGCCGCGGTAGAAGCCCTCGGCCAGCTTGCGGTTGTTCACCTGCACCAGGGCGGGCGGGATCGGCAGGCCGCGCAGCGCCTCCCCGACGACCAGCGGGATCTCGACCTCGTAGTGAGGGGCCAGGGTCTCGCGGTCGACCACGTCGATGTCGGCCTGCACGAACTCGCGGTAGCGGCCCTCCTGGGGTCGCTCGCCCCGCCAGGCACGCTGGATCTGGTACCGCCGGAACGGGAAGTCGAGGTGGCCGGCGTTCTCCAGCACGTACCGGGCGAACGGCACGGTCAGGTCGAAGTGCAGCCCGATGCCGGCGTCACCGTCGCCCTCCGCGGCCTGCAGCCGGCGCAGCACGTACACCTCGTTCTGGATCTCGCCCTTGCGCAGCAGCTGGTCCAGCGGCTCCACCGAGCGGGTCTCGATCGACGCGAAACCGTTGAGCTCGAAGGTCCGGCGGATCCGCCCGAGGACGTCCTGCTCGACGATGCGCTGTGCGGGCAGGTACTCGGGGAACCCGGACAGGGCGGTGGGTCGGCTCATCGGCGGCTCACACTCCCCGGGTGGGCGCAGAGCGGGCGGCGTCCCGCAGGTACGGGTTGCTGACCCGTTCGACGCCGATCGTGGTCTGCGGTCCGTGCCCCGGCAGCACGATCGTCTCGTCCGCCAGTGGCAGCACCTTGTCCCGCAGCGACCGCTCCATCGCCGCGGGGTCGCCCCCGGACAGGTCGGTACGCCCGATGCTGCCCGCGAAGAGCACGTCGCCGCTGATGCAGAGCGGCGGCAGGTCAGCCTGAGCGGCCGCCCGGAACAGCACCGATCCCTCGGTGTGGCCGGGGGCGTGGTCGACCACGATCTCAAGCCCCGCGAGGGCGAGGACCGCGCCGTCGGTCATCACACGCACGTCGTCGGGCTCGGTCCAGGTCAGCCGCCCGGCGAACATCTCGCTCAGCTGCGGCCCCAGCGTGCTCATCGGGTCCTCGAGGCGGTAGCGGTCGGCGCTGTGGACGTACGCCGGGATACCCTTGGCCCCGCACACCGGCGTGACCGAGAAGGCGTGGTCGAGGTGCCCGTGGGTGAGCAGGACCGCGACCGGCTGCAGCCGGTGCTCGCGCAGCAGCTCGTCCAGCTCGTCCTCCACGCCGACCCCCGGGTCCACGACCAGGCACTCCTGGCCGGGACCGGTCGCGACGACGTAGCAGTTGGTCGCGAACATCGCGGCAGGGAAACCGGCGACCAGCACGGCGTACGCCTCCTGTGGGGCTGAGGTTGAGGGGAATTGCATCTCGGGTTGGTGTCGGTTCGATGACATCCCGGTCGAGGGTACCGGCGCGACGTCGGGAGCAGCGAACCAGTTGCGCGTGCACGCCTAGACTGTCGGCGCCCCGCCAGAAGGCTGACCGACCGCAGACCGACCGCTCGACCGACAGGAGCACGACCTTGCCCGCCAGCAACAAGCGCGAGCGCGAGCTCGCCCGCGCCAAGTACGAGCGCCAGCAGGCCAAACGCGCCGACGAGGCCGCCAAGCGGCGCAAGCGCTACCAGGTGGCGACGGCGGTCGTGGTGGCCGTCGTGGTCGTCGTCGGGTTCGCCGTCCTGGCCAAGGTCGTCAAGGGCGACGGCACCTCGACCAACGCCGGGGCATCGCAGCAACCCACGGCCGGCGACACCACGAGCCCCACGGACAGCGCCACGCCCACCCCGGCCGCCATCATCCCGACGGACGGCAGCCCGGCGAAGTGCACGTACACCGCCTCGGGCACCGCGGCCCGCCCGGTGGCGTTGCCCCCGACCAGCGCGCCGACCAAGCCCGCGACCGAGACCGCGACGATCTTGCTCGGCGGCAAGATCGTCACCGTCAAGCTGCTCGCGTCCAAGGCCCCCTGCACCGTCAACTCGTTCGTGCACCTGGCCAAGGCGAAGTTCTACAACAGCACACCCTGCCACCGGCTGACCGCGGGAACCCTCAACGTGCTTCAGTGCGGCGACCCCACCGGCACCGGGTCCTCCGGTCCCGGCTACGTCTTCGCCGACGAGAACCTCGCCGGTGCCACGTACCCGGCCGGAACGGTCGCCATGGCCAACACCGGGCAGGCCATCACGAACGGCAGCCAGTTCTTCCTGGTGTACGCCGACTCGACGCTGGGGCCGAACTACACGCCGTTCGGCACCGTCGTCGGCGGGCTGGACGTCCTCAAGGCGATCGGTGCGGGCGGCATCAAGGGCGGTGGTGGCGACGGGGCACCCGCCACGCCGGTCACCATCACCTCAGTCACCGTGGGAGGCTGACCGGAGTGTCCGAGCACCCCGTCCCGTCGCCGCCGCCTGTTCAGGTGCATGCACCTGAGCCCGCGTGGGGTCGCGTCGACACCGACGGCACGGTCTACGTACGCGTGGCCGACGACGAGGTCGCGGTGGGCTCGTTCCAGGCGGGGACGCACGAGGAGGCGCTGGCCTACTTCACCCGCAAGTTCGAGGCCCTCGCCGTCGAGGTCGACCTGCTCGAGCGCAGGGTCGCGCTCCCCGAGGTCGCGCCCGAGGAGTCGCTCAGCACCCTCAGACGGATCCGCGACACCCTCGCCACCCCCACCTGCGTCGGCGACATCGTGGGGCTGCGCGCGCGGCTCCAGGCCCTCGTCCCAGTGATCGACGGCCGCAAGGCCGAGGCTCGTGCGGCCAAGGACGAGGCTCGGCTGGCCGCCAAGGCCGCCCGCGAACGCATCGTCTCGGACGCCGAGGCGCTGGCCGACTCCACCCAGTGGAAGGTCGCCGGCGAGCGGCTGCGCGCCCTGCTCGAGGAGTGGAAGACCGCACCGCACGTAGACCGGTCCACCGAGCAGGCGCTGTGGAAGCGCTTCGGGGCGGCCCGGAACTCCTTCGACCGAAGGCGGCGCCAGCACTTCGCCCACCTGTCCGCCGAGCAAGGCGTGGTCAAGGCCGCCAAGCTGGCGATCATCACCGAGACCGAGGGTCTGGCCACATCGACCGAGTGGGGCCTCACTGCGGCACGGCTGCGCACCCTGATGGACGACTGGAAGGCTGCCGGTCGAGTCGGCCGGGCCGAGGAGGAGGCGCTGTGGCAGCGGTTCCGCGCCGCCCAAGACGGGTTCTACTCGGCTCGTACCGCGTCCTTCAGCGAGCGTGACGCCGGCCTGGCGAGCAACCTCACCGTCAAGGAGGGCCTGGCCGCCGAGGCCGAGGCGTTGCTGCCGGTCACCGACGTCGGCGCGGCCAAGGCTGCACTGCGCGGGATCGAGGAGCGCTGGGAGGCGGCCGGCCACGTACCCCGCAGCGACCAGGAGCGGGTCGAGGGCCGGCTGCGCCGGGTCGCCGAGACCATCCGCAAGGCCGAGGACACCCGCTGGAAGCGCACCAACCCGGAGGGACTGGCCCGCGCCCAGGCCGCCGTCGACCAGCTTAACACGGTGATCGGCAAGCTCGAGGCCAACCTCGCCAAGGCCACCGCCAAGGGCGACGACCGCGCCGCGCGTGCCGCGCAGGACTCGATCGACGCGCGCCGCGAGTGGCTGGCCGGCGCAGAAGCGGCGCTGAGTGAGTTCAGCGGCGACTAGCCTCAGGTCCGTACGGCTGGCCCCCTAGGCTGCCTCCTATGGGTGAGCAGCAGGCGGGGCGTACCGAGGAGTTCAGCGACGGCGCGGTCCAGGGGGTCGGTCCGTACGCGGTCGGGATCAGCAACGGCAAGCCGTTCGCGGTGACCCGGCGCTGCCGCCACCTCGGCGCCGACCTCGCCGGTGGCCACGTCGACGAGGAGGGCCGGCTCGTCTGCCCTTGGCACGCCTCGGCGTACGACGTGACGAGCGGTCAGATGGTCGTCGGCCCGCAGGGCATCTTCGCCAAGATCCCCGGCCTCGGCTGGGCGTTCAAGACGCTGACCCACGTGCTCCCGCTCGGCCGCGGCACCGTCAGCGAGCGCAAGGGCTGCCTCTACGTCGAGTAGCTCGATCGCTGCAGACACTCGATCGCGGTCAGGTCGGGCGGGCGGAGGTCACCCGGTAGACGTCGTAGACGCCCTCGATCCCGCGTACGGAGTTCAGCACCGACCCCAGGTGCTTGGGGTCGCCCATCTCGAAGGTGAAGCGGGACAGGGCGATGCGGTCGCGGCTCGTGGTGACCGACGCCGACAAGATGTTGACGTGCTGGTCGGACAGCATCCGGGTGACGTCCGAGAGCAACCGGGCCCGGTCCAGCGCCTCGACCTGGATCTGGACCAGGAAGACGCTGGAGGAGGAGGGCGCCCATTCGACCTCGACGATGCGGTCCGGCTGGCTGGCCAGCAGCGAGTGCACGTTCGAGCAGTCGCCACGGTGCACCGAGACGCCGTCGCCGCGGGTCACGAAGCCGACGATCGCGTCACCGGGCACCGGGGTGCAGCACTTCGCGAGCTTGACCCAGACATCGCTGGCGCCCTTGACGACCACGCCCGGGTCGCCCTTGGGCCGCGGCCGCCGGACCTCGCGCGTGGGTGCCGTCGCCTCGGCCAGGTCCTCCTCGGCGCCGTCCTCGCCGCCCATCGACGCGACCACCCGCTGGACGATCGACTGGGCCGACACGTGCCCCTCGCCGACGGCGGCGTACAGCGAGGAGATGTCCGGGTATCGCAGCTCCTGCGCCAGCAAGTTCAGTGAACCGCTCGACAGGATTCGCTGCAGCGGCAGACCTTGCTTGCGGATCTGGCGGGCAAGTGAGTCCTTGCCCTGCTCGATGGCCTCCTCGCGCCGCTCCTTGGAGAACCACGCCTTGATCTTGCTCCGGGCCCGGCCGCTCTCGACGAAGGTCAGCCAGTCCCGGCTCGGCGCGGCGTCCTGGGCCTTGGACGTCAGCACGTCGATGACGTCGCCGTTGGCCAGCTCGCTCTCCAGCGGTACGAGCTTGCCGTTGACCCGTGCCCCGACACAGTGGTGCCCCACCTCGGTGTGCACCGCGTACGCGAAGTCGACCGGCGTCGCGCCCATCGGCAGCGCGATCACGTCGCCCTTGGGCGTGAACACGAAGACCTGCTTGGTACCGATGTCGAAGCGCAGGGCGTCGAGGAACTCACCGGGGTCGCCGGTCTCCCGCTGCCAGTCGACCAACTGTCGTAGCCAGGCCATCTCGGTCGCGTCCGCGCGGGCCCGCTTGCCCGCCGTGACGCCTGACCCCTCCTTGTACTTCCAGTGCGCGGCAATCCCGTACTCGGCCATCCGGTGCTGGTCATGGGTACGGATCTGCAGCTCGACCGGCTTGCCCTCTGGCCCGATCACCGTGGTGTGCAACGACTGGTACATGTTGAACTTGGGCATCGCGATGTAGTCCTTGAAGCGCCCCGGAACCGGGTGCCAGCGCGAGTGGACCGAGCCGAGGACCGCGTAGCAGTCGCGCACCGTGTCGACCAGGATCCTGATTCCCACCAGGTCGTAGATGTCGGCGAAGTCGCGGCCGCGGACGATCATCTTCTGGTAGATCGAGTAGTAGTGCTTGGGCCGCCCGGTCACGACCGCCTTGATCTTGGCTTCGCGGAAGTCCGTCTGCACCGAGTCGACCACGGCGGCCAGGAACTCGTCCCGCTTGGGGGCCCGCTCGGCTACCAGCCGCACGATCTCGTCATACATCTTGGGGTACAGGATCGCGAAGGCGAGGTCCTCGAGCTCCCACTTGAGCGTGTTCATACCGAGCCGGTGCGCCAGTGGGGCGTAGATCTCCAGCGTCTCCCGCGCCTTGCGCTCCTGCTTGTCCGCAGGCAGGAACCGCATGGTGCGCATGTTGTGCAGCCGGTCCGCGAGCTTGATCACCAGCACCCTGATGTCGCGAGCCATGGCGACGACCATCTTGCGCACGGTCTCGGCCTCTGAGGCCTGGCCGTACTTCACCTTGTCGAGCTTGGTGACGCCGTCCACGAGCCCGGCCACCTCGTCACCGAACTCGACTCGCAGCGCGTCGATGGTGTAGTCGGTGTCCTCGACGGTGTCGTGCAGGAGTGCAGCCGCGAGGGTGGGCGGCGTCATGCCCAGGTCGGCCAGGATCTGCGCGACCGCCAGCGGGTGCGTGATGTACGGCTCTCCGCTGCGGCGCAGCTGCCCACGATGCCGCAGCTCGGCGGTGGCGTAGGCGCGCTCGACCTCGCGCAGGTCGGCCTTGGGGTGGTTGGCGCGGACGATCCGGAACAGCGGCTCCAGCTCCACCGCGGTCTGCGGGCCGCGGGTGGGGCCGAGACGGGCGAGGCGGGCGCGTACGCGCGACCCGGTGGGCGCGGCGTCGTCGGTCTCGGGGCCGGTCTCGTTGGCCGCGACGTCGGCTGTGTCGACAGCGTGAACCGAACCCTCTGAGATCACCTCGTCGCCCACACCCGCTCCTTCGCCGTGCAGAGACCCCTCAGTCTACGCGGGGGACCTCAGACGGTGATGAGCGCGTGCGTCCCCAGCTCGCCCAGGTCGGCCAGCGCGGCACGGCCGGACAGGAAGGTCAGCTCGATCAGGAACGACAACCCGATGACGACCCCGCCGGCCCGCCGGACCAGCTCGACGGTGGCCGCCGCGGTGCCGCCTGTGGCGAGCACGTCGTCGACGATCAGCACCCGGTCGCCCGGGGTGAACGCGTCCTGGTGAACTTGCAGGACCGCATCGCCGTACTCGAGCGCATAGCTCTGCTCGAAGGTGGCTGCGGGCAGCTTGCCGGCCTTGCGTACGGGCACGAAGCCAGCGCCGAGGCGATACGCGACCGGTGCCGCCAAGATGAACCCGCGGGCCTCCATGCCGACCACCTTGTCGACACTGCCCTCGAGCTGGTCCCCCACCAGCCCGTCGATCGCGGCGCGGAAGGCCGCCGGGTCTCCGAGCAGCGGGCTGATGTCCTTGAACAGCACCCCTGGTTTGGGATAGTCGGGCACGTCCCGGACGTACCGGTCCAGCAGACCGGCGGGCTCCGGGGCGGACACTAGCGCCGCTTCTTCTTCGCGGGTCGCTTCTTGCCGCTACCGGGCCCGCCCGGACGCCCCGACTGCTGCCGCTGCGCCTGTGGGCCTCCTGCAGCACCTTCAGCGGCTGCAGCGGCTTCGGGGACGACGGGGTCGTCGAGCACGGCGGTGGCCGTTGCCGCCGTCGAGCGGGTACGAGCCGTACCGCCAGCTGCGCCCGCCGCCGAAGGTGCCTTGCCGGACGCCTCGCGGGCCGCGACCCGCTTGGCCAGGGCCTGCATCGCCGGCTCCCGCTCCTTGAGCTGGCAGGCCACCGGGGTGGCGATGAAGATCGAGGAGTACGTACCGGCGGCGATCCCGACGAAGAGCGCTAGCGCCAGGTCCTTGAGCGTGTCGGCGCCCAGCAGCGGGGCCACGAACAGGATCGACGCCACCGGCAGCAGCGCGATCACCGAGGTGTTGATCGACCGGACCAACGTCTGGTTGACGGCCAGGTTGGCGGCCTGGCTGTACGTCATCCGGTTGCCGGCGGCCAGACCTCTGGTGTTCTCGCGGACCTTGTCGAACACCACGACCGTGTCGTACAAGGAGTAGCCGAGGATAGTCAGGAAGCCGATCACCGTCGCCGGCGTCACGGTGAACCCCACCAGGGAGTAGACGCCGATCGTGATCACCAAGTCGTGGGCCAGCGCGACCAGCGCCCCGATCGCCATCCTGCGTTCGAAGTACAGGGTGAGGAAGAGCGCGATCAGCAGCAGGAACACCGCGAGGCCGGTGAGCGCCTTCTTGGTGATCTGGCTCCCCCAGGCGGCCGAGACGATCGACACGTTCACGTCGCCAGGGCTCACGTTGAACTTCTTGACCAGTCCGTCGGTCAGCGCAAGGGCTCCCTCTCGCGGCAGGATCTCGGTCTGCACCCGGATCGAACGACCGCTCGTCGAGGTCACCTCGGTGACGGTGACGTCCTTGGCCCCGGCCGCGAGTGCGACCTCACGTGCGTCGGCCACGGTGCCCGTAGCCGTGGGCAGCGTCACCACGTTGCCGCCCTCGAAGTCCACGCCGAGGTTGAGCCCGCGCAGGAGCAGCGAGGCGACGCAGATGACCAGGATGGCGGCCGAGATCGTGTACCAGCGCTTGCGCTGCCCGACGAAGTCGTACGACACCTCGCCCCGATAGAGCTTTTGACCGAGGTCGCCAAGGCGGGACATCAGGCCTCCTTCGCAGCCGAGTTCGAGCCCGGTTCGCCCTTGCGCGCCGTCGCTCGTGCCGACGGCGTGGGCCGGTGGATGCCGAGCCGGTCAGGGGAGACCCCCGACCACTTGTGGCCGTTGCCGTAGAACTTCGTGCGGGCCAGCTTCGTGAGCAGCGGCTTGGTGAACAGGAACACCACGGCCACGTCGATCAAGGTGGTCAGCCCGAGGGTGAAGGCGAAGCCTTGGACCCCTCCGACCGCCAGCAGGTACAGCGCGACGGCCGCGATCAACGAGACGGCGTCGGCCGCCAGGATCGTGCGCTGCGCACGCTTCCAGCCCGTCTCGACAGCGACCCGGAGGGTGCGGCCGTCTCGCATCTCGTCCCGGATCCGCTCGAACAGCACGACGAACGAGTCGGCGGTGATGCCGATCGAGACGATCGCACCGGCGATGCCGGCGAGCGAGAGCGTGTAGCCCATCGTGTGCCCGAGCAGCACCAGCAAGCCGTAGGTCAGCAGGCCGGCCAGGGCCAGGCTCGCCACCGAGACCAGACCGAGTCCGCGGTAGTAGAAGAGCGAGTAGAACACCACCAGCAGCAGCCCGAGCAGGCCGGCCAGGATCCCGGCGCGGAGCTGGTCGCTGCCCAGGGTCGGCGAGATCGTCTGCAGGTTGTTCGGCACGAAGGCCAGCGGCAGGGCGCCGTACTTGAGCTGGTTGCCCAGGTCGTTGGCGCTCTGCTGAGTGAAGTTGCCCGAGATCTGCGGTCGGCCGTCCGAGATGACCCCGTTGACCGTCGGTGCCGAGATGACCTGCGCGTCCAGCACGATCGCGAACCTGTTCGCGTCCGAGCCGTTGGTCTGGGCGAACATCTGCCTCGTCACGTCACGGAACTTGGTCGTCGCGTCACCGTTGAAGGTCAGGTTGACGACCCACTCGCCGGTGGTGACGCCCTGGCTGCTGGTCAGCAGGCCGGCGCTGGCGCCAGTGATGTCCGAGCCGGGGATCAGCTCCGGACCGAGGATGAACTTCTCTGCGCCGGTCGAGCTGCAGGTCACCATCGTCTTGGCGGGGAGGTCGGCCGGCCGCTGCTCCGGGGGGATCGGCTTCGTGCAGTCGAGGTTGTCGAACGCCTTCTGGTCGGCGGCGGTGATCGGCGTACTCGGGATCACCGAGGTCGAGCTGGCCGACGGCGTCGGAGTCGGAGTCGGAGTCGGAGTCGGCGAAACGGTCGGCGACGCGGTGGCCGCCTTGAGCCCGGTGGCCGGACGTGGGTTGCCGGTGCTGCTGGGCGAGACCGTCGAGGACGCCGTCGTGGACGGGCTCGGCGTGCTGCCGACGGACGGCGAGGCGGAGCCGCTCGGGGTGGGCGTCGCGGTGGGGGTCGGGGTCGGTACGACCACCGTGGGCGGCCCCGACCGCAGAACGGGCCGGAACCCCAGCTTGGCGGTCTTGCCGATCTTGTCGAACAGGTCCTGCTCGTTCTGGCCCGGCACCTCGACGACGATCGTCGAGTTGGCACCAGATCCTTGCTTGGTGACGCTCGCCTCGGCGACACCCTGGCCGTCGACGCGTGCGCGGATGATCTCGACAGCCTGGTTGACGGCGTCGTCGGTGATCACCGTGTCGCTGCCCTCGGGCACCACCGGCTGCAGCGTCAGGCTCGTTCCGCCGCGCAGGTCGAGGCCGAGCTTGGGCGTGGTGTTGCCGCTGATGAACATCCAGGCGTACAGGGCCACCACCGCGATGGTGATGACCGCGATCGCGCGTCCTGGACGCGGCGCTGTCGGCGCTGCCACGTTACGAGCCTCTCGTCTGTCGCCCGGGCGGGGATTCGCCCGGTGCTGACTTGTTCCTGCCCTGTTTCAAGCGTTCTGAAGGATCCGACGGTTCATGCCCCGGTGGTGTTCCTCGGCGGCTCTTCCTGCTCGCTGGAGTCGCCGGCCGCAGCCGGCTTGCGCAGGTCGACGGAGGTCACCGCGTCATCCGAACCGGCTGCGTCGACGGTGTCAACCGTGTCATCACTCTCATCGGCAGCCGGGATCACCTTGGCGACTGCGCCGCGTACGAAGCGGACGACGACCCCAGGGGCGACCTCAAGCTCGACGTGGGAGTCGGTCACGGCGCGGATCGTGGCCAGCATGCCCGCCGAGGTCATCACCTCCGCACCCACCTCGAGCGAGTTGGAGACCTGCGCCGCCTGCCGCTGCCGTCGCTGGGCGGGCCGCAGCACCAGCGCGTAGAAAAGCACCGCCAGGATGATCAGCGGGAGGAAGTTGCCTATCTTCACGGTCCCTCACGAGTTCGGGTGGACGCTCGACCCGGGCTGAGCAGTCGACGCTGGAGGAGTCTAGATCAGCCGAAGGGGTCGCCCAGCCTCGACGGCTCCAGATCGTCGGAGCCGAACAGCTCCAGCGCGGGCGCCGGAAAGCTGCCCGCTGGTGCCTGGAGTCCCACATGGGTCCACCCTGCGTGCGTCGCGACCCGTCCCCTGGGCGTACGCGCGAGCAGCCCGGCGCGTACCAGGAAGGGCTCAGCGACCTCCTCGACCGTCTCCCGCTCCTCACCGACAGCCACCGCCAGGGTGGACAGGCCGACCGGACCGCCGCCGAACCGCCGGCACAGCGCGTCCAGGACCCCTCGGTCCAGCCGGTCCAGGCCCAGCTGGTCGACCTCGTAGACCGCGAGCGCAGCCTGGGCGATCTCGAGGGAGACCACCCCGTCGGCCTTGACCTGGGAGTAGTCGCGTACGCGGCGCAGCAGCCGGTTGGCGATCCGGGGGGTGCCCCGCGAACGCCTGGCGATCTCGGTACCGCCCTCGGGCGTGAGGTGGACGCCGAGCAGCCGGGCCGACCGCTCAAGCACCTGCATGAGCTCGGCGGCGGAGTAGAAGTCCATGTGCCCGGTGAACCCGAACCGGTCGCGCAGTGGCCCCGGAAGCAGTCCCGCCCTCGTCGTGGCGCCGACCAGCGTGAAGGCCGGGATCTCCAGCGGGATCGCGGTGGCGCCAGGGCCCTTGCCGACCACCACGTCGACCCGGAAGTCCTCCATGGCCATGTAGAGCATCTCCTCGGCCGGGCGGGCCATCCGGTGGATCTCGTCCAGGAACAGCACCTCGCCCTCGCTCAGCGAGGACAGCACCGCCGCCAGGTCGCCGGCGTGCTGGATCGCCGGGCCGCTGGTGATCCGCAGCGGCATCCCCAGCTCGGAGGCGATGATCATCGACAGGGTCGTCTTGCCCAGTCCGGGCGGACCGGAGAGCAGGACGTGGTCGGGCACCGAGCCGCGTCCCTTGGCCGCGGACAGGACCAGGCCGAGCTGCTCGCGTACCCGCTCCTGACCGACGAACTCGTCGAGGTTCTTCGGGCGTAGCGCCGCCTCGGCCGCCCGCTCCAGCGCCCCGGCCTCGGCGACCGTGAGCGCGTCGTCGGCTGCAGCGAGCCCGTCATCCGCGGTCATGCGCGACTCAGGCTGCGCAATGCCGACTTGAGCAGGGCACCCACGTCAGGCGCCGACTCGCCAGCGGCCTCCGGAGCCACCGCGGAGATCGCCTCGTCGGCGTCGCGTACGGTCCAGCCGAGTCCGATCAGCGCGGCGTGCACCTGGGCCTGCCAGTCGGCCCCCACGGCCCCTCTACCGACGGGCGGACGGCCGGACGTGGCAAGGCCGTCGCGGGGCGGGCCGAGCCGGTCCTTCAGCTCCAGCACCAGTCGCTGAGCACCCTTGCGGCCGACCCCAGACACCTTCATCAGGGCAACCAGGTCCTCGGTCATCACCGCGCGGCGGAGCGCGTCCGGCGTGTGCACCGCGAGCATCGACTGGGCCAGCCTGGGCCCGATCCCGCTGACCGTCTGGACCAGCTCGAACACCTGCCGCTCGTCGTCGTCCGCGAAGCCGTAGAGCGTGAGCGAGTCCTCACGGACGACCAGGCTGGTCGCGAGCGTGGTGTGCTCGCCCAGCCGCAGGGTCGCAAGGGTGCCGGGTGCCACGCTCACGCTGAGCCCCACGCCACCGACCTCGACCACAGCACTGTCTGTTCCGAGGGAGGCGATCCGCCCGCTCACCGACGCGATCATCGTCGACCGACCGCGGATGTTCGGGAGGCAGCGGTCCGCGCCGCTGCAGCGGCAGCCACGGCAGCGTCGAGGCGGTTCTGCGAGCCCCCGCGCCAGACCTGACAGATCGCGAGGGCCAGTGCGTCAGCGGCGTCGGCAGGGGTCGGTGGCTGGCTCAGGCGCAGCAGCCTGGTCACCATCGCTCCCACCTGGTCCTTGCCGGCCCGCCCGCTGCCGGTCACTGCGGCCTTGACCTCGCTCGGCGTGTGCAGGGCCACCGGCAGGCCTCGGCGGGCCGCCGCGACGATGGCGACGGCGCTGGCCTGGGCGGTGCCCATCACCGTACGCACGTTGTGCTGGCTGAAGACCCGTTCGACCGCCACCGCGTCCGGTCGGTGCAGGTCGAGCCAGCGTTCCACCTCGGCCTCGATCGCCACCAGCCGGTCACCCAGCTCGGCGTCGGCGGGCGTGCGAACGACCCCGAAGGCGACCATCGTGAGGCGACGCCCGGGCACGCCCTCGACGACGCCGAGACCGCACCTGGTCAGCCCAGGATCGACACCGAGCACGCGCACGCGGACCTCCGATCCGAACAGGTGTTCGGATGCTATCCGCCGAGCGAGGGCGGCAGCGATCGCGACGCGCCGTCTCCAGCCGGGCATGTGGTGCTCAACGTGCACCGGATGGGCGATGCTGAACGCATGTCCCAGGAGCCGACCACGGCTGCCGGCGGTGCTGGCGGTGCTGGCGGTACTGGCAGTGCTGGCGGTGCTGGCGGTACTGGCAGTGCTGGCGGTGCTGGCGGTGCTGGCGGTGCTGGCGGTGCTGGCGGTGCTGGCAAGGACGCGGCGCTCGAAGGGCTGCGCGG
This sequence comes from Sporichthyaceae bacterium, assembly GCA_031394045.1. Lineage (GTDB taxonomy): Bacteria > Actinomycetota > Actinomycetes > Prado026 > Prado026 > JANYIP01. The sequence continues at coordinate 3,740 of JANMWN010000008.1, read as the reverse complement.
GCTGGCCTCGTTCTGCGTCGTCCTCCACCACCTGGCCTGCGCGCTCTTCCCAGCGCTCATCTTCGGCTCGATCGCGGCCTCGCACCACGGCTGGGACCGCTGGCTGCACGACCAGCTGCTGCTCGGGGTGGTGTTCCAGGGCAACTTCATGGTCTGCGTGTTCTTCGTGCTGAGCGGGTACGTCCTGTCCTACCGCTACATCCAGACCGGGGACCGTGGGCACCTGTGGTCCGGCCTGGTCCGCCGCTACCCGCGACTGATGCTGCCCGCTGTCGCCTCGTGCGTCATCGCGTGGGCCGCGCTGACGCTGGGGCTGTTCCACAACATCCCGGCGGCGCGCGTCACCGGGTCGAGCATGTGGCTGGCCCACTGGTGGAAGTTCCCAGCCAACCTGCTCGACGCAGTCTACGAGGGCGCGATCAGCGCGTTCAGCAACGGTCCGGTGGCCTACAACACGCCGCTGTGGACCATGTGGAACGAGCTGCTCGGCTCGCTCCTGGTCTACGTCACCCTGCTGCTGATCCCCCGCCGGTCGCTGCGCTGGGCCGCTTACCCGGTGCTGGCCGTCGTCACCGTGCTCGGATCGCACACGTACCTGCTGGCGTTCGTGCTCGGTATGGCCTTCTGCGAGCTGATGGCGGTCCCGGCCGGCGATGAGGTTCGCAGGGTCGTCGGTCGCGGCTGGTGGGTCGTGCTCCTGGTGCTCGGACTCTTCCTCGGCGGCGTCCCCATCCCGGGGCAGACCATGGCCCGCGGCTACGCCAACCTGCTCGCGCTGTCCACCCTGCCGACGCACGAGATGTGGGTCCTGCTGCACGTCATCGGCGCCGCGTGCATCGTGCTGGCAGTCCTCGGGTCGCCGCGGCTTCGCGTGGGTCTCGAGACCCGTCCGCTGCGCTGGTTGGGGCGGACCTCGTTCGGCCTCTACCTCGTGCACATGGTCGTGATCGGGAGCGTGGCGTCGTGGTTGGTGCTGGTGCTCGCACCCCGGGTCGGCTACCTCACCGCCGCGGCAGTGGCGTCGATCGCCACCATCGTCGTGTCCCTCGGGATGGCCGAGCTGTTCACCCGCTGGGTCGACGCACCAACCATCTCGCTGACCGGCCGCTGGTACCGCCGCGGCGCGGCCTGGCTGCGGCTTCGACGCGGAGTCGGCGCCCAACCTTCCGGCCTGACCGCCGACTCGTCCCCCGACTCGAGCCCTGTCAGCGCGCCGGGCGCCACATCGTCGTGATCGTCGGCCCCTCGGGAACGTCGAACGCCCCGTACCGCTGGTAGCCGGCCCGCTCGTAGCGCGCCAGGTTCGCCGGGTTCGTCGACTCCAGGTACGCCGCCTCGTGCCGGGCATCGACCGTCGCCAGGAAGTCCTCGACCAGCGCCATCCCGAGGCCGCTGCCCCGATGGTCCGGGTGGGTCGCGAGCAGGCTGAGCGTCCAGTGCTCCGGCTCCTTGGGGGCAGCCTCGGCGAATCGCTCGTACACCTCGAACAGCAAGGGGGCGCGCGACCCGTACAGCGCCTTCGTGGACTCGCTGAGCCTGACCTCGTCGTCCTGGTCGAGCTCGGGCACTCCAGGCGGGATCCACACGGCCACGGCCTCGGCGCCCGGCGTCATGATGACCCCGTCGTACTTCAGGCCGGCGCGCACGAACGTGGTCCAGTGCAGCTCCAGTTTCGCGGCCCGGTCCCGCTCGTCGGGGAAGCCCCAGAGCCCCCAGACCGGGTCGTTCGCGAACCCCGCACCCAGGATCCTTATCACCACTTCGACGTCGGCGGCTTGCGCCAGCCGCCATGCTTTCCGGCTCACAGGTCTCGCTCCAGGGTCTCTCGCATCTCGGCGAACCAGGCACGCCGACGGTCGAAGCGTGCCATGCCGCCAATCTCCAGCCACATCGCCACGAATCCCGGCTCCCCCGCATCGACGTGGCGCCGGACGAAGTCTCCCCCGCGGGCGATCGACGCATCGAGGATCTGAACCAGCTCGCCGCGACCTTGCTGAAGACCGTACGCATCGGCTACGACGCGCAGGCGGGCAGCGACGTCGGCCGGCAGCCACCCTAGCCGCTGCGCCGACAACGGGTCGTCGACCGGTGCGCACATGCGCGCCAGCTGGGCGAGGTCGTAGGTGGCGCGGCCGGGTGCCGCGAAGTCGAGGTCGAGCAGCGCCACCGCCTCGCCGTCGCGAAAGACTACGTTCTCGAGGCAGACGTCGTTGTGGCAGACCAGGATCTCGTCGCCGGGGCCGGACCACGGGTCGGCGAGCTCGTCGCTCCATAGGTCCCTGGAGCCTGCCGGGCCGGTGACGCAGAGCCGGGTGGCGTCGTGGAAGCGCCGGAGCAGCCGTGCCACCGAGGCCAGGGCGGCATCGGTCTGGACCCACGACGGGTACGGCGGCAACGGCACCTCGCCGGGGATGAACGCGAGCCGCTCGCGCCCCTCCGCGTCGATGGCGGGCGAGCCGACCGGCCTCGGCACGCCGTCGAAGCCGCTGGCGTGCAGCCGGCGGAGGAACACATGCACCGTCGGCGTACGTGCGTTTGCCGGTCTGCGTACCTCATCGCCGACCCGTACCACCAGGCCGGCGTTGGCCACCCCGCCGGACAGGATCTCCTCGTCGTCGGGCCTGCCCCAGGTCATGTGCTCAGCACCTGGTACATGACGTGATCCTGCCAGTGGCCGGCGATGCTCAGGTACTGCGGCGCGACCCCGAACCGGACGAACCCGTTGCGCTCCAGCACCCGCTGCGACCGGACGTTGTGCGGCAGCGCCCCGGCCTCCACGCGGTGCAGGCCGAGCTCCCCGAAGGCCAGGTCCTTCAGGTGCCCGAGCGCTGCGGTGGCGAGCCCTCGACCGTTGTAGTAGTCGTCCTCGCGGGGCGGGTGGGCGTCATCTGCCCATCTCGCGCCGAGCGTCGTACATTGCGATGGTGCCTCGCCTAATGCTGCTGAACGGTCCACCCGGCGTGGGCAAGTCGACGATCGCCCGGCAGTACGTGCAGGACCACCCGCTGGCCCTCAACCTCGACATCGACCTCGTCCGTCGCCAGCTGGGCCGCTGGACGAGCAACCCCGAGGAGTCTGGCCTGCGCGCCAGGGCGATCGCTCTCGCGGCTGCGGGCGTACATCTGCGGGCCGGGTATGACGTGGTCGTGCCGCAGTACCTCGGCCGGGCCACGTTCATCGAGCAGCTCGAGCAGGTCGCGGCCGAGACCGGGGTCCCGTTCTGCGAGGTCGTCCTGATGACTACCCGGGACGAGGCGGTCCGCAGGTTCGAGCAGCGCACTCGCGCGGCCACCGAGCCGACGCACGTCGAGGCATGGCAGATGATCGGAACCGAGACCGAGACCGAGACCGAGACCGACGTCGGCGTCGGCGTCGGCGTCGGCGCAATGTACGACCGACTGCTGACCCTGTTGGAACAGCGACCAGCGGCAGTCGTCGTCGACACCGCCCCCAACGATCCCGAAGCGACCTACCGCCGTCTCCTGGATGCGTTGGGCACGTGGAACTCCCGATCCAGCAACAGGTCTAGGGCGCGGGGCCGGTTCGGATGAAGGCGGGTGAGCCGCCCGCGACTGGGGTGATGGTCCAGATGTTGCCGTTGGAGTGGATGTAGCGGTGGCAGTGCCCGCACAGGGCGACCAGGTTGTCCAGGTCGGTGGGTCCGCCGTCGGCCCAGTGCCAGATGTGGTGGATGTGCCGGGGGTGGTTCCCGCAGTGCGGTGTCTGGCAGCGGTAGTGGT
>JANMWN010000366.1:0-5300 GCA_031394045.1 Sporichthyaceae bacterium | reverse complement strand
CGAAGCCGACCTTGGGAGCGAGCACCCCGGGGATCGTCGCAGGGTGGTCGGCGTCCAGGAGGTACTGCACCATCATCATCGCGTGGTTGCGCTCCTCGAGCGCCTGCGCGTAGAAGTGGCCGGCCAGCTTGGGCAGTGCCTGGCCGTCGAACCAGACCGCGATCGCCGCGTACTGCTGCGACGCGGCGAACTCGTTGGCGATCTGGTCTGCGAGCAGGTCGGCGAACTTCGAGGTCTCCATCCAGCCATCGTCTCACCGGTCGAGCCACCGGTCACGCCAGCCGCTCGACCTCGACCCTCACACCGATGGCCGTCGACGGGGCACCGCGGTAGACACCCTTGAGCGGGGGTACGTCGTCGTAGTCCCGTCCGCGGGCGACGACGACGTGGCGCTCGCCGGCGGGGATCGCGTTGGTCGGGTCGAAGCCGTACCACTGCCCGGTCCACCACTCGACCCACGCGTGGCTCTGGCCGACGGCGATCTCGCCGACCTCCGCACCGGGGACCGGGTGCAGGTAGCCGGAGACGTAGCGCGCGGGTATCCCCAGCGAGCGCAGCATCCCGACCGTCAGGTGCGCGATGTCCTGGCACACGCCCTGCCGCTGGACCCAGGCCTCCTGCGCACTGGTGCGGACCCCCGTCGAGCCTGGCACGTACTCGACCTGCTCGCCGACCCAGCCGGACACCGCCAGCGCGGCCAGCTGCGGGTCGAGGGAGCCCCGCAGGGTCGATGCCGTCTCCGCGAGATCGGCGTCGACGGGCGTGAGGGGGGTCGGGACCATCGTCTCGACCCGGCGCTGCCGTACGCCCTCGTCCAGGAGCTCGTCCCATGACGGCGCCGGCGGCGCCGGCGGTGACGGCGGTGACGGCGGTGACGGCGGTGACGGCGGGGCCGGCGAGGTCTCGACCACGCTGAGCCCGGTGACCTCAAGCATCTCGTGCTCGTCGTGCAGGTCGAAGCAGGTGACCTGGGCACCCCAGTAGTCCCAGTAGCGCCAGATCCCCGCCGCCGGGAGCACCTCGACGCGGCTGTCCAGCGTGGTCTGTCCGGGGAAGGTCAGCGGCGTGATCCGGGCCTCGTTGTAGGACGTGCGCACCGGGCCGGCGTACGAGAAGCCGGTGTGATGCCTGATCCGGAGCCGCCAGCCCGTCGATGTCACGCTGTCAGCCCTCCTCGTGGACCCAGGCCACCGGGGCGGCGTACTGGAAGTAGCGCTTGGCCACGGCAGCGGACGCCTCGAGGCTGGCCGCCTGGATCCGCTCGAGGTGCTGGGGCAGCTCGGCCAGCAGGACGCTGGCATCGACGTACTCCAGGCCGGTGCGCAGCCGGCCCGGGACCCGGCGGGCCGGGTCGCCGACGCCAGCTCGGCCGACGTCCGGCTCGAGCTCGAGGAGGCAGCGCTCCGCGTCGACGAGCGCGGCGAAGACCGAGCGGGGGAAGAGCCTGTCCAGCAACAAGAACTCGGCAATGTGTCCCGCGTCCAGGGCGCCCCGATAGGTTCGCAGGAACCTCTCGTCGGCGCCGCAGGCCTGGAGCAGGGTGGTCCACGACGGCGCGTGGTCCGCGGCGAGGACCCGCGTCGACAGCAGGCGCGCGGTCATGTCGACCCGCTCCAGGCTGCGGCCGAGCACCAGGAACCGCCAGCCGTCGTCGTGGCTCATGGTCGACTCGGCCAGGCCGTTCACCATGGCCGCACGTTCGCGGACGAAGCCCAGGAAGGCGTGCGGGCCCAGTCGCTGCGCCGCGAGAGCCTGCTGGGGGAAGGCGACCCAGGTGGCGTTGAGCGCCTCCCAGAACTCCGACGAGATGATCTCGCGGGCGCCGCGGGCGTTCTCGCGCGCCGCGTGCCAGGCGCCGGCGATGCCACTCGGCGTGGACTCGTCGAAGGCCAGCACCTCGAGCACCGCCTGCGTGCCGAGGACCTCGTCGGGCTCCTCGACGCCGAGGACGCCGAGCAGCGAGCGGCAGGACGCCACCTCGTCGGCCCCGGGGTCCTCGAGGATGCGGTGCACGTACGCGTCCAGGATCCGCGCGGTGTCGTCCGCCCGCTCGACGTACCGGCCGATCCAGAACAGCGACTCGGTGATCCGGCTCAGCATGGCGGTCATCTACTGCTGCCCCGCATACGCATCGGCGGGGCCGGGGTCCCGGCGTACGCCGTCGATCTGTGGGAACGGGCCGGACGGTGGCCGGACCATTGCGCCAGCAAGGGCTTCGGCATCGCCGGAGTCCGGCTGCTCCTCAGGGTCGTGCGCGAGGACCCAGGTGTCCTTGGACCCGCCACCCTGGCTGGAGTTCACCACGAGGGCACCCTCCGGTAGCGCGACGCGGGTGAGGCCACCGGGCAGGACCCAGATGTCGTTGCCGTCGTTGACCGCGAACGGCCTCAGGTCGACGTGGCGAGGAGCGATCGTGTCGCCGACCAGCGTGGGCGCCGTGGACAGCGCGACCGGGCGCTGGGCGATCCAGCCGTGCGGGTTGGCCTGCTCCACCGCGCGCAGCGCGTCCAGCTCCTCCTCCTCCTCCGCCGCCGGGCCGATGACGATGACGATGCCCTTGCCGCCAGACCCGTCGACCGGCTTGAGCACCAACGAGTCCAGGTGGCCGAGGACCCATTCGAGTACCTCGGGGGTCTCGAGCCGGTGCGTCTCGACGTTGTCGAGGTGCGGCTCCTCGCCGAGGTAGTAGCGGATCAGGTCCGTCACAGAGGTGTAGACCAGCTTGTCGTCGGCCGCGCCGTTCAGCCGGGCGAGCAGGGCGTGCTCGACGTACGCCGCGTTGTAGACACCAGGCGTCAGCACGACAACAACGGGGTCGCGCACCCGCGCCGGCGCTGAAGCGCGCAAAGCCGCCAGCAGACGTGACGGGTACTCGTCGACAGGGTTGACGCGGTGCGCCGGAACAGGCCCGGCAGCAGCTGCGTCATCGCCCGGCGGTTCTCGATCACGTAGCTGACACCCGAGGGCACGCGGAGGTTGTCCTCCAGCACGCAGAACCGACCCTGCTCGTCGCGGATCAGGTCGACCCCGGCGACGTGGCAACGCACGCCGTTGGCCGGCTCCACGCTGAACGCCTGCCGGTGGAAGTGCGCGGGCGACGCGATCACCTGGCGGGGGATCACGCCGTCGGTGAGGACCTCGCCAGGACCGTACACGTCGGCGAGGAATGCCTCCAGGGCGCGCACCCGCTGCTTGACGCCGACCACGATCTGGTCCCACTCGACGACGGCGATGACCCGCGGCAGCAGGTCCAGCGGGAACGGCCGCTCCTCGCAGACGTGGGCGAACGTGACGCCCCGGTCGGTGAAGACCCGCGAGAGCTGCTCGGACCGGAACCTGCGCTCCGCGGGTCCGAACGGCTTGAGGGCGGCGAGCACCGCGTCGTACGCAGCCCGGGGTACGCCCGGAGCCTGAAACATCTCGTCCCAAGCGGCTCCGACGGCGTCGTCGCCGAACAGGCCCACCATGCGCGGAGCGTAGGAACAGCATGTTTCCGGCGGGGTAAATCCCCAGGTCAAGGGCCGTAAGGGTCAGCAGCAGCGGGCGGCGGCTGGTTCGGGCGAATCAGAGGCGCTGACCTCATTGCCGCAGCACACCGAGTCCTCCGTGGTCCCGGCGAAGGTGTCGCTGGCTGCGAGCACCGTGTAGATCTCCCACTGCTCGCCGTTGGGCGTCCCTTCCAGCCAGAACTTGTCCTGCTTGGCATAGCAGCACGTGGTGCCGCGCTCGTCGATCGACGCCAGACCTTGCTCGGCGAGCCGGGTCTGCTCGGAGTCGACGGCGGCGACGTCGATGACCTCAACGCCCAGGTGGTTGAGCGAGCCGCCTTGGCCCGGGTTCTCGAGCAGCACGAGCTTCAGCGGCGGTTCGACGATGGCGAAGTTGGCGTAGCCCGGACGCCGTTTGGCCGGCTCGGTGCCGAAGAGCTTGGAGTAGAAGGCCACCGACGTTTCAAGATCGTCGACGTTGAGCGCAAGCTGGACACGAGACACGGATTCCTCCAAGGGCCATACATCGATATCTGTCGATGTCTTGCAAGGTTGCCAGTAGACATCGATACCTGTCAACATAGATGCATGTCTAAGTCTCCGGTGCTCGAGCTGACCCCGAGCGAAGCAGTGGCTTGCTGCTCGCCCCTGACTCGCCAGCCACTCTCGTCCAGCGAAGCCGAACAAGTCGCCCCGATCCTCAAGGCTCTAGCCGACCCGGTCCGGCTGCGTCTGCTGTCGCTCATCGCCTCGCACGAGGGTGGCGAGGCCTGCGTGTGCGACCTCACCGACGCCTTCGACCTGTCGCAGCCCACGATCAGTCATCACCTCAGGGTGCTGCACGAGTCCGGTCTGATCTCACGTGACAAGCGCGGAGTCTGGGTCTTCTACCGCGCCCGCACCGACTCGCTCGCCAGCCTTGCGGCCCTGATCGGAAGCCCCACGCAGTGAACGCCGGACTGGCAAGGCGCGCCCTTGCCGAGCTGATCGGCACGGCATTCCTGGTGGCAGCAGTCGTCGGGTCCGGCATCGCCGCCGTACGCCTGTCTCCGAACGACGTCGGGCTCCAGCTGTTGGAGAACAGCATCATCACCGGCGGCGCCCTGGTTGCGCTCATCCTGGCGCTCCAACCGGTCTCGGCCGCCTTCAACCCCGTGGTGACCTTGGTCGAGCGTGCCTTCGGGGCCATCAGCACGACAACGTCCCTCGTGCTCATCTGCGCCCAGGTGGTCGGCGGAATCCTGGGCGCCATCGTGGCCAACCTCATGTTCGGCCTTGGCGCGGTGACTGCCTCGACCCATCACCGAAGCTCGGGTGGGCTTTGGCTCGGTGAGGTCGTCGCGACCACCGGGCTCCTGCTGGTCATCTTCGGCACGGCCCGGTCCGGACGTGGTGATCGAGTGGCCTTCGCTGTCGGCGGCTACATCCTCGCGGCCTACTGGTTCACCAGCTCGACCAGCTTCGCCAACCCGGCGGTCACGATCGCCCGGATGTTCTCGAACTCGTTCGCGGGCATCGCCCCTGGGTCCGTGGCGATGTTCGTCCTCATGCAGCTGGTCGGCGGATGCCTCGGCTTCTTGCTGATCCACGCGCTCTACCCGTCGAAAGCAGGTCTCGCCGATGTCTGACCGACCGACCGTGCTGTTCGTCTGCGTGCACAATGCCGGCCGATCGCAGATGGCCCAGGGCTGGCTGACCCACCTCGCGGGTGACCGGGTCGAGGTCCGCTCGGCCGGCTCGATCCCGGGGGACCGCATCAACCCGAGCGCTGTCGCGGCCATGGCCGAGGTCGGCATCGACATCACCGGGCAG
>JANMWN010000324.1:0-14867 GCA_031394045.1 Sporichthyaceae bacterium | reverse complement strand
GCCTGGGCTGCTGTTCGAACCTGTCCGAGAGGCGAAGGCCGGCAAGAACCGACTCCACCTGGACTTCCGTCCTGACGACCAGCAGGCCGAAGTCGCGCGCCTCCTGGGCCTCGGCGCTCGGCATGCGGACATAGGTCAAGGACAGCAGTCCTGGGTCGTACTGGCAGATCCCGAGGGCAACGAGTTCTGCGTGCTGTCGAACAAGCGCACCTAGCCTCCGCTCGCCGGAATCGAACGGTCGGGAGCTCAACCGGGACGGGGCAGCACGCCTTCTGCCCGGAGAGCTTCATGCGCTGCCCGGAACGCCTGACGCCCGGCTGGCGTTCCGCAGTACACGGTGGCGTGGATCAGTACCTCCCTGATCTCGTCGACCGATACCCCGGTAGCGAGCGCGCCCTTGACGTAGATACCCAGTTCGTCGGGCCGCCCCAGAGCTGTCAGGATCGCAAGATTCAGCATTGCTCCGTGTCTTGCGATCCAGGCCCGGCCTGCTCCAGGCGTATCCCCACGCCCACTCGGTCACGACGCGTTGGAACGCCATCATGAACTCGTCGGTGTCAGCCAGGTTCGCGCCGACGTACTCAGCACCGAGCACCTCTCGGCGCGCCTGAAGACCCCGCTCGAACAGTTCGCTTTCAGCCATGGTGGGCGACCCCTTCCTCGGCGGAGATCTGCAGTGCAGGTGAGGTACTGCCGGCGCGTACCGCGCGCCCGATCATTGATGTTCCGGACTATCGGACATGGCCCCTTGGGTGTGTCAAGAATCTTGGACAGCTCCACCGCTCTTGTCCAGGAAGCTCTGGGCTGCGTTCGATTCGTGCTGGTGGCTATCGGTGGGTCGAATCCACTAGCCGTTCTCGGCTGGGGCACAAGACCGCGGGACCTCGCGTTGGATTCATCCGAACGGGGAGTTCAGCCCGTACTTCTCCATGAGCTCGGGGACCCAGGTGGGGTCGAAGAACAAGCCGTAGGAGGCCGCCAGTGCCTCCAGCGACGTCGGGTCGGGCGGTCCAGACTCAAACACCTCGGCAAGTTCTCGGAAGAAGCGCTCGAATCCGGACGGCGTGATCACTTCGATCATGCGGGCTTCTTCTGGTCCTGCGTTCCACATGGTGTGCAACTCGCCGCGCGGCTTGCTGATGTAGCCACCCGCCTGGAGTACCACCTCGTCCCGTCCGGACCGGAATCCGATCGCACCGGCGGTCACGATGGAGAACTCGTCCTCGCGAGTGTGAACGTGCGGAGGGACCAGGGCACCGGGCGGGAAGGGGTGCTCGACGATCGCGACCTGGCCGCCGGTCTGATCGCCGTCGAGTCGGAAGCCGACACCGATGGAGCCGATCGACCGGTCCGGTCCGTGCGGTGCAGTCAACACAGTGAGCGGTAGTGACCTGCCGGGCGCCGTCGCCGCGGCCAGCGTGGTCGGAAGAATGACTGTCATCATGACCTCTTGGGGAGTGAGAATCGAGTGAACACACCTGTATAGTCAAATGACTCTCCTCCTCGGGAACGGAGGCGTCAAGAGTGGCGTCACGACAGCAGGTCTCCACAGCGCGGACCTACACCATGAGGGCACGGCAGGAAGCCGTTGACGAGACACGGCTGCGAATCACTGAGGCGACCATGTGCCTGCACGAGAGGATCGGGCCGCGCGCCACCACCGTGTCCGCGATCGCTGAGGAAGCGTCAGTCACCCGACTCACCGTCTACCGACACTTCCCGGACGAGGAGGCGCTTGTAAGGGCCTGTTCAGCTCACTGGCGGCAGCTACACCCACGACCCGACCCGGAGACATGGTCGACGATCGAGGATCCCGTGCAGCGACTTCGCACGGCGCTGGCAGAGACCTACGCCTGGGCACGGCCAGCGGCACCGATGATGACCATGATTCACCGGGACCTGAGCTCGATGCCCGACTTCGTCGGCCAGTTCCTGGCTGCCGATGAGAAGGCACGCGTGACCGTTCTCAGCCGAGGGTTCCGCATCCGGGGCCGCGCTGCCCACCGGCTGGCGGCTGCGCTGGCGCACGCCCTCCGCGTGAGCACATGGGAATCCCTCTGCCGAGACGCCGGCCTGGCCGACCAAGAAGCAATCGACATCATGGTCGGCGCGGTCCTCGCCGCGATCCCCGCCCCCCTGCCCTGAACACGCCACGTCCTACCGCGGGGCCACTGGAATCGAGCGTCCACCATCAGCTGCCTGGAAGCCCGGTCGCACTGCCTGGTCCGGGCCAGCGTGCCCACCCGGCTCGCCATCTACGGAGTCGGTTCCGATACCGCCACCGCGCTGCTCCAAACCGCTGGCGACAACTTGCACCGGATCACAATCGAACGGTCCTACGCCGCCCAGCTAGGAGCCAGTGCTCACCACCAAGCGCTGCAGGCACGGATGCGCGCGCGGACGCGGCAAGGCACGCGTCGTCGCGGGGCACTAGCTCTTGCCCAGAGCCGTCTTCACCAATGGCCAGTAGAAGGCGGCGGTGGCGGCGAGGCCGACCACGCTGAGATGGTCGTTGTGCAGGTTCCTTCCGCTCTGGGGGAGCGTGAACGAGTACTCGAAACCCTTGTCGGTCACGCACGTCGGGTACTTCGCGCAAACCGTCGCGAGTTGAGCGTTGAACTTGGCTACCTCCGCCGTCAGGTACTCGGCGCTCTGCTGTTGGACGTGGTGGTTCTTGTCGAGGATGCCGCAGGGCGGAGGGCCGGTCATCTGGCTGAGGATCGTCGGATCGCCGTTGGCGGCGTTGAGATCGGACTGGAACTGGTCGGCCGGACGCCCCTCGTAGAGGAGGACGAAGATCCGGCCCCGCGGCGAGGCGTGGGTGATCGTCTGCAAGGCGGTGTCGACCGAAATGCCGAAGTCGGCTATGACTGAGTCCTCGATGGGGCAGCTGAGGTCGTTGTCGACGGTCTGGATGACGACGAGCCTGGGCACAGGTACGGCAGTGAGCGCAGTCTCGGCCTGCGCGTTGAGCGTGCTGGCCGTAGCCCCTCCTACCGCGGCGTTGTAGACGTGGTCGCGTGTGTCCGGCCATTGCGCCAGCATGCGCTGGTAGATGCTGTTGACCTTCGGGTTGATCCCGGTCGCCCAGGAGTTCTCCGGTACCGGGGCATGGGGGTTGTTCGGGTCCGAGTTCTCACCCGTGAGGGCGGAATGGCCCAGCGCGATCAGGCCGATCGGCGCGGTTGAAGTCTGCGGTGACTCGGACGCCGGAGGAGACGCCGATCCCGCTGCGGGCGAGTTGCTCGCCGACGGCTGATTCGACCCTGAGCACGCCGCGACCAGAAGCCCCGCAACGAGCAGGGCCGTGAACCGGGCGAAGGAAGACGATGGCGGAAGCCCCATCCGGACACACCCCCTCACCGTGTGTGCTGGCAATGATGAGGTTCCACGACGGACGCCGTCAACGAGCTGGTCTTCTCGGCGTCAGCGACGTCCCAAAGCGCCGCATGTTGGCACCAAAACAGCCCCAAGCGAGCGAGAACGGCGCGTATCGGGCGCGGTCGATCAGAGTCGGATCAAGTCTGGCTTCGTATGTGTGGACCCCGCACCGCCCGGACAAGGGCTCGTCCCACGAAGCCGACTCCCACCAGGATGCCGCCCAACACCGATGCCTCACCGACACCGATGCCTCACCGACACCGATGTCGAACATGGCGACCTCCCGCGCTCGACGGGCAGGCTAAGGCGAGAACGGCACATCGCGTTCGCCGCAGTCGGAAGCTGCTTCGGCACATGAGTTCGGGCCCGCAGGGCGCTCCGGCTGCGTAGCCTGCCGGGATGAGCGAGCCGACCAGACGCACTGCGATCGTCACGGGCACGTCCTCCGGTCTGGGCAGGGGCGTTGCCGAGCGCCTCGCGTCTCTGGGTTGGGATGTGCTGGGCACGGTGCGCGGCGACGGGACCGGACTCCCCTTCGAGACCGTGCACTGCGACGTGACCGATGACGACGCAGTGAGCAGTCTCGGCCAGCAGGTGCTGGAGCGATGGGGCCGTCTCGACGCCCTGGTCAACAATGCCGGAGTCTCGCTCACGGGCCCGGTGGAGGAACTCGTGCCTGAGGAGCTCCGGCGGCACCTCGACGTGAACCTGATAGCACCGCTCGCCCTGGTTCGGGCGTGCCTTCCGGCGTTGCGAGCCGCCCAAGGTGTCGTCGTCCAAGTGACCAGCGTTTCTGGCTACTCAGCCAGCGAGTTGTTCGCCGCCTACAGTGCGTCGAAGTTCGGTCTCGAAGGAGCAAGCGAGGCCCTGGCCGCTGAAGTCGCAGGCCAGGGCGTGCGCGTCGTGCTCGTCGAACCAGGACCCTTCCGGACCGAGATCGGTCCGAAGGGAACCCAGGCCGCCGCGAAAGGGTCGACCGGGCTCTACGAGACCTTCTGGCGCGAAACCGACGAATGGCTGGACTGGCACGCATCCTCAAGTCCGAACGCGGACCAGTGCATAGATGCCATCGTCGGAGCCGCCACGCGTCCCGATGCACCGTTCAGGATCCCTGTCGGCGAGGGCATCGCCGAGGAACTCCGCCGCAAGGGCGAAGAGATGATCATGCAGGCAGCCGCCGCCGAAGCGTTCCTCGACTCTGTCTAGTCGAGCGATACCTGCACTTACAGGGCTGGGTCCTCGCCCCACCACGCTTCGGTTGCGACCACCTCGTAGCGCCCGTCGAGGGCTTCGCGGAGCTCCGCCAGCAGGCGGCGGCCCTCGTCACGCCACAGCTCGTCACCGGGTCCCTCGATCGGAAGCTTGTTGTCGCCATAGAGCCGGGACCAAGCGGTGATGCGATCTTGAAGGCACTCTGCGAGCAGCAAAGTTTCGAGGTCCATGGACACACCCTGCTCAGTCCAGAGAGGTCCGCCCTCGTACTCGGGCCAGAACTCCAGGGCCTCCGGCACGGGTCTCATCCTGCCCGATTCGACCCGCCCTGGAACGGCAGGCGCGCCCGCGAGCCCCCTCGATAGCCTCTACCAATGCGTCAGTTCCTGTTCCAGGCAGAGCGCGTCCAAGATCTCGAAGAGGGAGACTTCTGGGCTCTGCTCATGCCGGCGGGAGGTTTGCCGCCCTGCAGGTGACCCACCTGAAGCGGGCCGGGCGACACTCCCGGTCGAAGTTCGTCGTTGGCATCGTGGAGTGGCGCGGGGACGCTCTGCCGACCGTCGGCGACATCAACGGCCGCCGCATCCTGGCGCAGGGCTACTGGGGGCAACACCACCTAGGCAATGCTGGCATCGTGGTCCTGGGGAACGAGCTACGCACCGAGCTGTTGCCCGGGCTGGCAGCCAACTTCGAGGCCGGACAGAGAGACGCTCTCCCAACCGAGATCTGGCCGGGTGGGATGGCCGCCCGCATAGAGCGGGCATTCCGCGAGGCCCCCGCGCCAGACCGCTGAGCGCCCTGTATCAGGCACACCTATCGAGCGGGCTCACCGCCGGGCGTGAGCGGACATTCCGATACCCACATCCGCTGGCCCTCCGAGGCCGCGGGTAACGCAAGTCGTCCGGCTGTCCGTGGATGACAGGCCGCCACCCTTGCGATGCCGCGCGTGGGTGATGACACTTGGCCGGACACCGCACCGAGTTTGCAGGAGGCCGCCGCATGGACGACGTAGATGCATTCGTGGCATCCGTGATGCCACGCCTGAGCGAAGAGGTCCAGGCGCTACATGGCGGGAATGTCGGACCCCGGATGGCGCTGTGGTCGCATCAGGAGCCGGTCACGCTGTTCGGCGCTGTGCTTACCCAACGCGGGTGGAACGCCATTGAGCCCGCGTTCGAGTGGCTCGCCACGACATTCCACTCGAGCGGGTCCTACGACTACGAGGTCCTCGCCGCCGGAGTCAGCGGCGACCTCGGCTACATCGCGGGGATCGAACATAGCGTGGCCGCGACGAGCCCTGACACGGACCCAAGGTCGTACCAGTTGCGAGTGACGACTGTGTTCCGGCGTGAGGACGGCGCGTGGAAGGTTGTGCATCGGCACGGCGATCCATACGACCCAGCCTCGGCAACGGTGCCACCGGGACGTGCAAGCGCCCGCTAATGCCGGATATTGATCGGGTCGGTCCCGAGGGTCGGCCGCCTGGCCAGACGAGGACGTCCCCGGCGACCCGGATGCGGGACGCCGAGGACGCGTGGCTCTGGGTCTAGCTCTCGGTGCTGGCGACGCCGATGGGGCAGGAGACGCCGGTGCCGCCGAGGCCGCAGTAACCGTTCGGCACTTTCTCCAGGTACTGCTGGTGGTAGTCCTCGGCGTAGTAGAACATCGGCGCCGGCCCGGTCTCGGTCGTGATCGCGCCGTACCCTCTGCGGGCGAGCACCGGCTCGAAGGCGACCCTGGACGCGTCCAGCGCGGCGTGCTGCGCCTCGGTGGTCCAGTACGCGGCGGAGCGGTACTGGGTACCCATGTCGTTGCCCTGCCGGTAGCCCTGGGTCGGGTCGTGCCCCTCCCAGAACGTCTTGAGCAGCGTCTCGTACGAGATGAGAGCGGGGTCGTAGACGACCTGGACCGCCTCGGTGTGGCCGGTCAGCCCGCTGCAGGTCTCCTCGTACGTCGGGTTCGGCGTCGAGCCGCCCGCGTAGCCGACGGCCGTGGAATACACGCCGGGCAGCTTCCAGAACAGTCGCTCGGCGCCCCAGAAGCAGCCGAGGGCGAAGTACGCGACCTCGAGACCCTGGCGCCACGGACCCTCGATCGGCGTCCCCAGCACTGCGTGGGTGGACGGGACGTCGTAGGGCCGGGTGGGTCGGCCGGGCAGCGCCCGGTCAGCGGTGACCATCTCGCGCTTGGCTCGGTTGAAGAGCACGGTGTCCTCCTTGGGTGTACCCGCACAACCCTCGCCCGGGGCGCCGTGTTCCGCCAGCCAGGTCCCCGCCAGGCCCCGTCACGGGTCCGTAAGGACCGTCCCGGGACTAGCCTTCCGGGGTGACCAACGACGCGTACGCAGACGGCAGCCTCCCCCACGGGTTCGAGACCCTCGCGATTCATGCGGGCCAGGAGCCCGACCCCACGACCGGGGCCGTGGTGCCGCCGATCTACCAGGTGTCGACGTACAAGCAGGACGGTGTCGGCGGCCTGCGCGGCGGGTACGAGTACAGCCGCAGCGCCAACCCCACCCGGACCGCGCTCGAGGAGTGCCTGGCCGCGATCGAGGCAGGCACCCGCGGCCTCGCCTTCGCCTCGGGTCTCGCTGCCGAGGACACCTTGCTGCGCACGGTCTGCGGCCCCGGCGACCACGTGGTGATCCCCGACGACGCGTACGGCGGCACGTACCGGCTGTTCGCCAAGGTGCTGCAGCGGTGGGGGCTCGAGCACACCTCGGCCCGGCTCGCGGATCCCGCCGCCGTCCGCGCAGCCATCCGCCCCGGCCAGACCAAGGTCGTGTGGGTCGAGACACCGACGAACCCGTTGCTGGGCATCGCGGACATCGCCGAGCTGGCCTCGGTCGCGCACGAGGCCGGCGCGCTGCTTGTCGTCGACAACACGTTCGCCTCGCCGTACCTGCAGCAGCCGCTCGTGCTCGGCGCCGACGTGGTGGTGCACTCGACCACGAAGTACCTCGGCGGTCACAGCGACGTCGTCGGCGGCGCGCTGGTCACCGCCGACGTACGCCTCGGGGACGAGCTGGCCTACCACCAGAACGCGATGGGTGCGGTGGCGGGCCCATTCGACTCATGGCTGGTGCTGCGCGGGATCAAGACCTTGGGCGTACGCATGGATCGGCACTGCGACAACGCCGAGGCCGTGGTGGAGCTGCTCCTGGCCCATCCCTCGGTGATCGAGGTGCGCTACCCAGGGCTGGCCATGCACCCGGGGCACGATGTCGCGGTCAAGCAGATGACCCGTTTCGGCGGGATGGTGTCGTTCCGCGTCGACGGGGGCGCCGACGCTGCTCTCGCGGTCTGCGAGCGCACCCGGCTGTTCACCCTCGGCGAGTCGCTCGGCGGGGTCGAGTCGTTGATCGAGCACCCCGGCCGGATGACGCACGCAAGCGTCGCCGGCTCACCGCTGGAGGTGCCCGCGGACCTGGTGCGGCTGTCGGTCGGGATCGAGACCCTCGCCGACCTGCTGGACGACCTCACCCGAGCGTTGACCCCGGCAGGTCGCTAGCCCGCTAGCCCGCGAAGTAGGGGTCCGCGCCCATCGTCGCCATGGCGGCGAGCGAGTCAGGGGTGTTGTTGGCCACCCGCCAGTCGCAGGTCCGCTTCTGCTCGTAGTAGAGGACGCCGCGGAACGGTAGGAAGTCCTGGGTCTGGAACAGCGCCTGCGCATCCGCGATCCACTGCGGGCGCCGAGCCGCGTTGGCCGGGTCCTCGATCGAGGCGAACTCGGTGACCCACGGCTCTGCAGCCGGGTGCAGCAAGGTGAACTGGCGCATCGGCTCGATCAGCTGCTGAAGTGAGTGCCATGGAGTGTTGGGTATCCACGCGCGGCAGGAGAACCAGTTGTACGCGTCCACCCCGATCGCGTCGACGTAGGCGTCGCCCGGGTACCAGTTGGGCGCGAACCGCCGGTCGGTCGTCTTGACGGTGTACGCGAACGCCGTGGTGATCCAGATGTTCTTGACGTTGGTGGCGCCCTCGGAGCGCAGCAGGGTGACCCAGGCCTGCCAGGCCGCGATGTAGTCAGACTGGGTCCCATTGGCCTTGTTCGCGGCCTCCGGCTCGTGCTGCAGCGTGAGGTACATCGGGACACCGAAGTCGCGCACGCGGTCGGCCCACGACTGCATCACGGTGTAGACGGCGTCGCCGGGCTGAGCCGAGGCCATGGCGGCCCACGAGATCAGCGCTCCGGCCTTGGTCTTGGTGGCGACGGAGAGCATCACGATGGTGCCCTGGGCCTTCATGCCGTTCTCGTACGCCGTGGGGAAGGCGGAGTCCCAGAGCAGGAAGTCGCGGGTGGCCCCCAGCTTCGTGCGGCCAACTGCGGTCTCGTAGCGAGCCTTGGCCACGGGGAGCGTTTCGCCCGAGTTGGCCTGGACGCTGGCGCCCCAGACGATCGGAATAGGGACATCGGCGACCGCGGCGTTCTGGGCCGCGAGCAGTGCGACCATGACGCCTGCGGTGACCGCGGCGGCAGCCTTCAACGTACGCATGCGCTTGAATTCTCCTCAGATAGCCCAAGGCGTATCCGATCATCACCGGGGTCGCGACGCCATCGTCCGTATGTATGATCTTGAGAACGCGACCTGAGGTGACGCTCCGTGAACCGCTCGGCAACCAGCCCGGCCAGCCCGGCCGGTCGGCTGCGGGCCGCCGACTGCGTCGTCTGCATCGACGTCGGATCGACGTACACCAAGGCAGCGGCCGTCGACACCGTCACCGGAGCGCTGGTCGCTACCGCGGCGCACGCGACGACGATCGGCACGGACGTGCTCGAAGGCGTGGACGCGGTACGCGCCGAGCTCGCGGTCGCCCTGCCCGGCCAGGACCTGTCGCAGGTCCTGGCCTGCTCCAGCGCAGGAGGTGGGCTCCGGCTCGCGGTCGTGGGGTACGAGCGCGCTGTCACGGCCGAGGCCGGGTACCGCGTCGGCCTGTCCGCCGGCGCCAAGGTCGTGCACGTGAGCTCGGGGGAGATGACGCCGTCGTCGGTCGAGGCGCTGGCGGCGGACCGGCCCGACGTCGTGCTCCTGGTCGGTGGCACCGACGGTGGCAACGCCGAGGTCCTGCGCTCCAACGCCAGTGTCCTGGCTGCATCGTCGGAAGGCGCCTCCGCGCTGCCGCGGGTCCCGGTGGTGGTGGCTGGGAACGTCGACGTGCGCGACGAGGTGGCGGGCGTCCTCACCGCTGCGGGGTGGACCGCGTTCCCGGCCGCCAACGTCCTGCCAAGGATCGGGGTGCTGGACCCGATGCCTGCGCGGGCCGCGATCCGATCGGTGTTCATCGAGCACGTGATCGGTGGCAAGCACCTGTCGGCCTCGCCGGACTTCGCCCGCATGGTCAGGGCGGCCACCCCTGACGCCGTGCTCGCGGGGGTCGAGCTGCTGGCGGACGGCTACGAGGGCGTACCAGGGGTCGGAGACGTCGTCGTGGTAGACGTCGGGGGCGCGACCACCGACGTCTACTCAGTCGTGACCCCTGACCCCGAAGAGGCGGCCTTGCATCGGGAGGTCGTCGAGGTGATGTGGCGCGGGCGGACCGTCGAGGGTGACCTCGGGGTGCGCTGGAGCGCACCGGGGGTGGTGGAGGCAGCCCTGGCCGAGCGCCTGCTAACGGCCGACGAGGCAGCGGTGCTCGCCGTCGCCGCCGAGCGACGGATGGCCGACCCAGCCCTGCTGACGACGGACGACGAAGGCCGAGCGGTCGACGCCCTGCTCGCCGAGCTTGCACTGACCATCGCCCTGCGCCGGCATGCCCGTCCGCACGATTCCGGCGAGGTGCGTCACCACGGCAAGGACCTGCGGGGCGTCCGCCTGGTGGTCGGCTCCGGCGGGGTGCTGCGGCATGCCGATCCGGCGGCGCTGCAACGGATCCTGGCCCCCGCGGTCGCCGACCACGGCGGCGGCTGGAAGGTCCCGGACCGGGCCGAGCTGGCCGTCGACGCCCGGTACGTCCTCGCGGCGGCCGGGCTGCTCGCCTCGACCCACCCGGAGGCCGCCGCCCGGCTGGCAACTGGTGCCCTGACCAGGCTCCCCAGCGGAGCCGTCCGGCCGTAGGGTCCAGGTCATGGCATCGACGGCGATCGAGCTCGCGACCCAGGTACGTTCCGGAGCGGCCAAGGTCGACGAGGTGGTGGCGGACAGCCTCCGCCGCATCCATGCCGGCGACGCGAGGCTGGGCGCCTTCCAGCTCGTGCGCGACGCCGCGGCGATGGCCGAGGCCGCCGACCTGGCTGCGCGCACCGACCTGGCCAAGCTCCCGCTCGCCGGCGTACCCGTGGCCATCAAGGACAACGTGGCGGTCGCCGGCGAGCCGATGCGGGATGGGTCCGCGGCAACCTCCGACCGGCCGCAGACCGTCGACCACGAGGTGGTCCGCCGGCTGCGTGCCGCCGGGGCCATCGTGGTCGGGCTCACGCGGGTGCCGGAGCTGTGCGTATTCGGCGCCACCGACTCGTCCTTCGGCATCACCCACAACCCATGGGACCTCTCGCGTACGCCCGGCGGGTCGTCGGGTGGCAGCGCGGCCGCCGTCGCCGGCGGCATGGTGCCGATCGCCCTCGGTAACGACGGGATGGGCTCGATCCGGATCCCGGCCGCCTGCTGCGGGCTGTTCGGGATCAAGCCCGGCTTCGGTGTGGTCCCCTCGGGGATCGGCAACAACGCGTGGTACGACATGGCCGAGAACGGGCCCCTGGCAACGACGGTGGCCGATGCCGCGCTGATGCTCTCGGTGCTCGCCGCGCGGCCCGAGCTCGCCGACGTCAACGAGCCCGAGCGCCCGCTGCGGATCGCGGTCTCGGTGCGCCCGCCCGTCAGCGGCGTACGCGCCGACATCGAGCACCTGCGCGCGGTGGTGCAGACGGCCAAGCGGCTGGGGGCGGCCGGCCACGTGATCGAGCGGGTCGATCCGCCGTACCCGCTCAACCCGGCGCCTGCCCTGTCCCGGTGGTTCGGCGGGGCCTCGTTCGACGCCGACGGTCTGGACCGGTCGCTGCTCGACCCCGCCGTGCGCCGGCACGTCTCGCTCGGCGACACGGTGCGGCGGCGCGGTGTCGTACGCGACAGCGACCGGGTCGCGTTCCGTTCGGCGATGACCGACTTCTTCGCCTCGTACGACGTGCTGCTGACCCCTGTGCTGGCCGCGCCGCCGATCGCGGCCGAGCGCTGGGGCGAGCGGCCGTGGCCCCGGGTGGTGGCGGCGAACGTCCGGTACGCGCCGTACGCCGCGCCGTGGAACCTCGCGCAGTACCCGGCGGCCGCGGTCCCCGCAGGGCTGCACCCCAAGGTCGGGATGCCGCTGTCGGTGCAGCTCGTGGCGTCGGACGGCGGTGAGGCCAAGCTCCTCGGCCTGGCCGCCCAGATCGAACGACTCGCCCCCTGGCAGCGCACCGCCCCCTGATGCCGGCTGTGTCGAAGGTCCCCCGGTGGCTAGGTTGGCCCGCATGGACCTGGACAAGGCGCGGGACTTCGTCCGCGAGCACCATCGCGCGATCCTGTCGACCATGCGCGACGACGGCACCCCGCAGATGTCGCCGGTGATGGTCGCGGTCGACGCGACCGGCTGCCTCACGGTGAGCACCCAGGAGACCTCGCTCAAGACCCGCAACCTGCGCAAGCGGCCCTTCGCCTGGCTGTGCGTGATCAACGACGGGTTCTTCGGGTCCTGGATCCAGGTGTCCGGCGACGTGGCGGTCGTGTCGTTGCCCGAGGCGCTCGAACCGCTCGTCGACTACTACCGCAGCCTGTCGGGCGAGCACGAGGACTGGGACGACTACCGGTCGGCGATGGTGCGCGACCAGCGCTGCCTGATCCGGATCACCCCGACCCGCGCCGGCCCCGACGTCGAGGGCTGATCACTCCTCCGACTTGGCCTGCCGGGTCTCCGGCGACACGATGGCGGCGACCAGCGCGAGCGCCGAGACCCCTGCCGTAGCCAGGAAGGCCGTCGTGTACGAGTACGTGTCGGACAGCGAGCCGGCGACGATCGGGCCGATGGACTGGCCGAGGTCGGCGGACATCTGGAAGCCGGCGATGGCGGTACCCCCGCGCCCGCCGATGACGTCACCGACCACGGCTGCGGCCGAGGTGCTGAGCATGGCCGTGGCGGCTCCGAACACCGCCATGGCGAGCAGGAACGCAGGGAGTGCGTGCGTGAACGCCAGCAGCGTGCAGCCGACCACACCGAGGGCCGCACCAGCACGCATGAACGGCCGCCGCCCCATTCCGTCCACCCGGCGGGCGACCGGCGCCAGCAGCGCCGCCTGCACCGCGGACGAGACGAAGATGCCGTAGCCGGTCCAGACCGGGCTCTTGTGCAGCACCTCGGCGACCAGCAGCGGTACCAGCGAGGAACGGACTCCGACGATCGCCCAACCGGTCGCGAAGTTGTTGAGCAGCGCCGCCCGGTAAGCCGGGTGCCGCAGCGCCGTGCCGAACGGCGTGGGCGCGTGGTCGGTGCCGGCCGCGGCCTCGCGCCGGCTCAGCTGCGCCCGGGCGAGGTAGACGCCGGCCACGGTGCCGGCGAGCAGGAGGGTGGCCGAGTAGATGAAGAACGGCGCGCGGAGCGACCAAGACGCCAGGTTGCCGCCGAACGCGGGACCGGTCACGCCACCGAAAAGGAAGCCGGCCTGGAAGGCGCCCGCCGCCCTGCCGCGCTGGTCAGGCGCCACGACGCGCAGCAGCAGGCTGGTTGCGGAGACGCTGAACATCGCCGAACCCACGCCCCCGACCCCGCGCAGGACGACGAGCTGGGTGAACGAGCCGGAGAACCCGGCCAGCAGGCTCGAGACGCCGACGATGCCGATCCCGGTGGACATGATCACCCGCTCGCCGAGGCGGTCGACGAGCCGTCCCGCGAAGGGCGCGGTGACCAGGCGCATGGCCGCGAAGGCTGAGATGACCGCGCTGGCCTCGGCGTTGCTGACCCCGAAGTGCTTGGCGAACAAGGGGATCCCCGGCGCCAGGATCCCGAAGCCCAGGGCCACCGAGAACGCGACGGCGGACAGCACGAGCACCTCGGGCGGGAGGTCGCGCAGCGGGAGGCGGCGCCAGCGCGGGGTCTCCTGCGGAGCCTTCTGCCTCGACCCGGTCGGGGTCTCCGGTGGAGACTCGGGAGAGGTCTCGGGGACGGCGTCGGTCATGTCGGCGCCCATGATCCCAGGTCCGGACGGCTTCGTGCAGCGGTGCTCAGCGCCGGGCCCGGCGGGCCCGCAGGAAGTCGCTGACGACGTACTCGCCGAGCCGGTCGGCGTCCGGGCAGAAGACGCGGCCGCCGTTGCGCCGCGCCACCTCCTCGACGAAGTCGCGCAGCCGCGGCTCGTCGCCGAGCATGAAGATGTTCAGCGAGGCACCGCGCCGGGTCATCCGGTCCACCTCGGCCAGGGTGAGCTCGAGCGTCTCGGGCGCCGGCGGCCAGTCGAAGAACGCCTCGCCGTCCCTCAGCAGGTGAGCGGTGGGCTCGCCGTCGGTCACCACGAGCACCACGGGGTCGCTCTGCGGGTGCCGGTCGATGAAGCGGCCGGCCAGCATGAGGGCGTGCTGAAGGTTGGTGCCCTGCACCATGTCCGAGTCCAGGGTGGCCACCTGGCCGGGGGACAGCGGTCGGGCGTAGTTGGAGAACCCCACCACCTGCAGCGCGTCCTGCGGGAACTGCGTGGCGATCAGGGTCTCGAGTGCCAGTGCGGTCTGCTTCGCGGCACCCCAGGTGTTGTTGAGCACCATCGAGTACGACAGGTCGACCAGCAGGCAGACCGCCGCCGACGTCCGCCGCTCGGTCTCCTGCACCTCGAAGTCCTCGACCGACAGCCGGACCCCACACCCGTCCGGTGCGCCGCCCCGGCGGACCGCGTTCGCCACCGTACGGACGACGTCGAGCGGCTGCTCGTCGCCGAAGACCCAGGCCCGCGAGGCGCCGGTCAGCTCGCCGGCGGCGCCCGCGTCGCGTACGTCATGGCTGCCCTGCCGCGCCGCCTCCAGCGAGGAGAAGACCCGACGCAGGGCGGTACGGCCCAGCCGGCGGACCGCCTTGGCGGTGAGCTCCAGCCGGCCGTCGGTCCGCTGCAGGTACCCCTGCCGCGGGTGGTCACGCGCCATCATTCGCAGCAGGGGAAGGGGGTGGGCAGCACCCCCGCCGCGCGCTCGGCCGGGGAGCCGTCGACGACCTCGAGCAGCTGCGCAGGATCGAGCGCGAGCTCGAGCGGCAGGGGTATCTGCAGCGGACCGACGGCCGGCTGGAGCTCACCGCCAAGGCGGTCCGCCGGCTGGGCCGCACCGC
>JANMWN010000293.1:0-2808 GCA_031394045.1 Sporichthyaceae bacterium | reverse complement strand
CACAGCGTGGCCATCGTCGTGCTGGCGTAGCGCGCGGCCAGCACGTTCGGCGTCTTCGTCACGCGCCCATTGTCCCGTACCCGGCGGCCGTCAACGAAGGGTGGACGCGGCGAGGGCGATGTCAGTGCGGTGGTGGGAGCCTTTGAGGGTCAGCCGGCCGACCGCTTCGTACGCCCGGCTGCGCGCCTCGGCGAGGTCGGTGCCGATGGCGATCACCGACAGCACCCGCCCACCCGCGGAGACCACGCTGCCGTCGACGGCCTCGGCGGTGCTGGCGTGCAGGACGTACGCGCCCTCCACCGCCTCGGCGTCGGCCAGGCCTTCGATCACATCACCTGTACGCGGCGCGCCGGGGTAGCCCTCGGCGGCGACGACGACGGTCACCGCTGCCTCGTCCGACCAGCGGAGCGGCTCGATCAGGTCGAGGTGCCCGGTCGTGGCCGCCCGCAGCACCCCGGCCAGCGGCGTACGCAGCCGGGCCAGCACCACCTGCGTCTCGGGGTCGCCGAAGCGGGCGTTGAACTCGATCACCCGCGGCCCCTTGGCGGTCATCGCGAGCCCGGCATAGACGACGCCGACGAAGGGGGTGCCACGCCGGTGCAGCTCGTCGACGGTCGGCTGGACCACCCTGGCCACGATGTCGTCGACCAGGTCGGCCGGGGCCCAGGGCAGCGGCGAGTACGCGCCCATGCCCCCGGTGTTGAGCCCGGTGTCGCCGTCGCCGACCCGCTTGAAGTCCTGGGCCGGCTGCAGGGGGACGACGGTCTGGCCGTCCGTGAGGCAGAACAGCGACACCTCGGGCCCGTCGAGGTACTCCTCGACGATCACCGTGCCGGACGCGGCCGCGTGCGCAAGCGCCACGTCCCGGTCGTCGGTGACGACCACGCCCTTGCCGGCCGCGAGCCCGTCATCCTTGACCACGTACGGCGGGCCGAAGGCGTCGAGGGCGGCCGCGACCTCCTCAGGAGTGTCACAGACGTGCGCCATGCCGGTGGGTACGCCGGCCGCTGCCATCACCTCCTTGGCGAAGGCCTTGCTGCCCTCGAGCCGGGCCGCCTCCCGCGAGGGGCCGAAGCAGTCGATCCCCGCGGCGCGTACGGCGTCGGCCACGCCGGCGACCAGCGGGACCTCGGGACCGATGACGACCAGGTCGGCGCCCCAGGTGGTGGCCAGCTCGGCCACGGACGCAGGGTCGGCCGGCTCGACCGGCAGCCGGGTCGCGACCAGGGCGGTGCCGGCGTTGCCCGGCGCGCAGGCGAGGGCGGTGACGTCTGCGTCGGCCGCCAGGGCCCGGCAGAGCGCGTGCTCACGGGCGCCGGCGCCGATCACGAGGACCTTCACGCCCCGCAGGCTACCCGGCCCGCCCGGGGAGCCGTCCATCCCGCCCACGTGTCCGGGTGAGCGTGCGCTAGGACGCGCGCTGACCCGGACCCGACGGGCTGACGACCACGTCACCGGACTTCATCACGAAGGAGACGTGCTCGAGCAGGCTGACGTCATCGGTGGGGTCGCCGGTGACAGCAACCAGGTCCGCGTACAGCCCGGGGGCAACGGCGCCGATCCGGTCGTCCCAGCGCAGCAGCTCGGCCGCCCAGAGCGTCGCGCTGCGGATCGCGTCGAGCGGGGTCTGCCCGAAGCGCACCTGGTAGGCCAGCTGCCGGGCGTTCAGCCCGTGCGGGTAGATCCCGCTGTCGGTGCCGAACGCGAGGCGTACGCCGGCCTTGACGCACTTGGCGAAGCCCTCGCGCTGGACCAGCGTCGTCTCGTCGTTCTTGCGCAGCACGTCGGCGGACCAGCCGTGCAGCCGACCCTGCTCAGCGATCCAGTCGCCGCAGAAGACGTCCGCGACGAGGTACGTGCCAGCCTCGGCCATCAGCGCGATCGCCTCGTCGTCCATCAGCGACCCGTGCTCGATGGAGCGCACGCCCGCGCGAACGGCCCGCTTGATGCCCTCGGCACCGTGGGCGTGCGCGGCGACGTCGGCGCCGTACAGGGCCGCCTCGTCGACCGCCGCGCGGATCTCGTCCTGCGAGAACTCCGGCGCCCCCGGGACCCCGCCGGCCGTCATGACGGCGCCGGTCGCGATGACCTTGACCAGGTCGGCCCCGCCGTGCAGGACCCGCCGGACTGCCTTGCGTACCTCGTCGACCGAGTCGGCCACACCGGCGCGCAGGTCACGCGGCACCACGACGTCCACGTCCTGGGCCAGCCCGGTGATGTCGCCGCCGCCGCCAGAACTGGTGATGTACGCCCCGGACACCTGCATCCGCGGCCCCAGCACCCAGCCGGCGTTAATGGCATCGCGCAGGGCCACGTCGACGAAGGCGCGGAAGGTGCCGACGTCGCGCACGGTGGTGAAGCCGGCCAGCAGGGTGTCGCGGGCGTTGCGTACGCCCGACATGGCCTCCTGCGCCGCGGTACGGGTCAGCAGCTCGGCATAGCTGTGCCCGCTGTCGATCTCGCCGATCAGGTGCGCGTGGCAGTCGACCATCCCGGGCAGCAGCGTCTGCCGCGGCAGGTCGACGACGCGTGCGCCCTCGCCGCTCGGAGCATCGGCACTGGACACCACCGCCGCGATGCGCTCGCCATCAACGACGACCGCGCAGTCGCGGAGCAGCGCGCCGGAACGTACGTCGAGCAGCAGGTCGGGCCGCAGGACCGTGGTGGTGCTCACCCCGTGTAGTGACGGTCGACCACGGTGAAGACCTCGTCCAGGATGGCGAGGCCTTCCTTGGCCTCGGTGTCCGAGACGGTGCACGGGGGGACGACGTGCAGCCGGTTGTAGTTGGTGAACGGCATCAGCCCACG
>JANMWN010000279.1:0-11284 GCA_031394045.1 Sporichthyaceae bacterium | reverse complement strand
ACCAGCGCCGAGCCCAGCACGAGGAAGCGCGGCGAGACCCGCGTGAGCGACGTCATCGACGCCCCTCGAACCAACCGCGGAGCAGCTCCGCGCACTCGGCCGCGAGCACCCCTGCGACGACCTCCGGCCGGTGGTTGAGCCGGCGGTCGCGGACCAGGTCCCACAGCGACCCCACGGCGCCGGCCTTGGCGTCGTACGCCCCGAAGACGACCCGGTCGAGGCGCGCGAGCACCGCCGCCCCCGCGCACATGCTGCAAGGTTCGAGCGTCACGACGAGGGTGCAGCCGCTCAGCCGCCACTGCCCGGTCGCCGTGGCCGCCGCCCTGATCGCCACGATCTCGGCGTGCGCCGTCGGGTCACCGAGGGCCTCGCGCTGGTTGTGGCCGGAGCCGACGACCGTGCCATTCGCGTCCAGGACCACGGCCCCGACCGGCACGTCGCCAGCGGCAGCAGCCAGCGCAGCCTGATCGAGGGCGAGCCGCATCGCGGCGTCGTGTCGGGGGGTGGGCACAGGTACGAGGCGGCGGGCTGGCTAGCCGAGCACCTGGTCGAGGGCCTGCTCGAACTCCTCGCCGAACCCGAGCCGGGACGCGATCGAGCTGAGCATCTCGTCCGGGTAGAGGTCGGGGTCCTCGCAGATCATCGCGACCTCCATCGGCGGCAGGCCGAGGTCGGCGAACGCGGTCAGGTCCCCGGCCGGCTGCACCGTCTCGAGCTCGTCGCCCTCGGGCATCGGC
The DNA here is from genome assembly GCA_031394045.1 of Sporichthyaceae bacterium. Taxonomy (GTDB): domain Bacteria; phylum Actinomycetota; class Actinomycetes; order Prado026; family Prado026; genus JANYIP01. The sequence continues at coordinate 10,547 of JANMWN010000279.1, read as the reverse complement.
AGATCGAGCCGTTCGAGCACCTCACGGGCCAGCGGCCAGTCCTGGGCGGCGGTGACGTCGGAGAGCAGGATCAGCTCGTCGTCGCCGAAGACCCGGATCGCGACGAAGAAGTCCTCGGCGACCGAGACCATGCCGATGGCGCCACCCTCTGCGGGCTGCTGGCGGAGCGCGTGCACGAGCGGCCCGAGCCCGTCGGCCGCGCTGGGCGGGAGCGACGCGACCACCCATTGGCCGTCCTCGCGGTAGACGGCGACCGCGAAGTCGGTGGCCGTACCATCCGTGCGACTGTCAGCCATGCCCGCATGGTGGCATGTCCAGGGCCGTCAGGGACAGGGGATAGCCCCGGAGCGCCCGGCGGGCAGTAGCCTTCCGGCCATGCGCGTCCACGTGGCGGACCACCCGCTGATCGCCCACAAGCTCACCACCTTGCGCGACGAGCGGACCGACTCGCCCACGTTCCGCCGACTCGCCGAGGAGCTCGTGACGCTGCTCGCGTACGAGGCCACCCGTGAGGTCCGCACCGAGCCGTACGAGGTCACGACGCCGGTCGCCCCGGCCATGGGCGTACGCCTGTCGCAGCCCCGTCCCCTCGTGGTGCCGATCCTGCGCGCAGGGCTCGGGATGCTCGAGGGCATGGTGCGGCTGATGCCGACCGCCGAGGTCGGGTTCCTCGGCATGGTCCGCGACGAGTCCACGCTGACGGCGACGACGTACGCCGACCGGCTGCCCGAGGACCTGTCCGACCGGCAGGTGTACGTCCTGGACCCGATGCTGGCCACCGGCGGGACCCTCGTCACGACGATCGAGCTGCTCCTCGCCAGGGGCGCGCACGACGTCACCGCGATCTGCCTGCTCGCCGCCCCGGAGGGGCTGGCGCACCTCGAGGCGACCTTCGGCTCGCGGGACGTGATGGTCACGGTGGTCACTGCCGGCCTCGACGACAAGCTCAACGAGAAGGGCTACATCGTGCCCGGCCTTGGCGACGCCGGCGACCGCCTCTACGGCGTCGTCTAACCCCCACTTTCGGCTGGGGTCAGAGGTTCTTGAGGGCGGAGACGACCTTGGTCAACGAGTCCTTGGCGTCGCCGAACAGCAGCGTGGTGTTGGCCTGGTAGAGCAGCTCGTTGTCGATCCCCGCGAAGCCGGGGCGCATCGAACGCTTCAGGAAGATCACGTTCTGCGCCTGGTCCACGTCGAGGATCGGCATCCCGGAGATCGGCGTACCGGGCTGCCGGGCCGCCGGGTTGACGACGTCGTTGGCGCCGATCACCAGGACCACGTCAGTCGTGGCGAACTGCGGGTTGACCTCGTCCATCTCCTTGAGCTGCTCGTACGGCACGTTCGCCTCGGCGAGCAGCACGTTCATGTGCCCGGGCATCCGGCCGGCCACCGGGTGGATGCCGTACAGCAGCTCGACGTCGCGCGCGGCCAGCAGGTCGGCCAGCTCGCGGACCGTGTGCTGGGCCTGCGCGACGGCCAGGCCGTACCCCGGCACAACGATCACCTTGCGGGCGTACGCGAGCAGGATCGCCACGTCGTCGGGGGAGGCGGAGCGTACGGGCCGGTCGGCGCCCACTGTCGTCGCGCCGGCCGTCGAGCCGCCGCGGAGCGCACCGAAGAGCGTCGAGGTGATCGGCCGGCCCATCGCGGTCGCCATCAGGCGGGTCAGGATCGTGCCCGACGCTCCGACCAGGGTGCCCGCGATCAGCAGCAGCACGTTGTCGAGCACGTAGCCGGAGGCCGCCACCGTGAGGCCGGTGAACGCATTCAGCAGCGAGATCACGATGGGTACGTCCGCGCCACCGACCGGGAGCACGAACAGCACACCGGCGACCAGCGCGAGCACCGCGACACCGATCGCCGCGTACGTGGCCGCGTCGACCGCGCCGCCCTTGGCGAAACAGACCACCGAGAGTGCCACGGCACCGACCAGCGAACCCACGAAGAGCACCGGGTGCAGCGGGATCACCACGGGTCGGGTGGTGATGAGCTCCTGCAGCTTCAGGAACGTGACCACGGAGCCGCTGAACGAGATGGAGCCGACGATCACGGTGAACAGCGAGGCGATCAGCGGGAAGCCGCCGCCGGTGTTCTTGAGCTCGAGGAACGCGACGATCGCTGCCGCGCCACCACCGACACCGTTGAACAGCGCCACCAGCTGAGGCATCGCGGTCATGGGTACCCGCCGAGCGGCTGGTACGGCCGCGACCGAGCCCACGGCGATCGCCGCGAGGATCAGCGGCAGGTGGTGGAGGTCGGCGCTGATCAGCACGGTGAGCACGGCGATGATCGCGCCGGCAGCACCGATCAGGTTGCCGTTGCGGGCACTCTTGGGCGACGAAAGGCCTTTGAGGGCAAGGACGAAGCAGCTCGCCGCGACTAGGTAGGCCAGGTCGACCCAGGTCTGCTTGCTCATCGCTTCTTGCCCTTGAACATCTCGAGCATCCGGTCGGTGACGACGAAGCCGCCGACCATGTTGACCGTGGCGAGGACGACTGCGATCAGCCCCAGGGTGATCTCGACCGCGCCCTCGGCCGCACCTGTGACCAGGATCGAGCCGACGAGGATGACGCCGTGGATGGCGTTGGCGCCCGACATCAGCGGGGTGTGCAGGGTCGTCGAGACCTTGGACACGACCTCGAAGCCGACGAACACCGCCAGCACGAACACCGTGAGCAGCCCCATGCCGCCGCTCATACCGCTACCCCCTCCCGGACTGCGCCCTCGCGGGTGACCCAGCTGGCAGCCACGATCTCGTCCTCCCAGTCCTGCGCGACGATGCCGCCCTCCGAAGTCATCAGCAGCAGCAGATCCGCGACGTTGCGGGAGTACAGCCGGCTCGCGTCCACCGGCAGCTGGGACGGCACGTCCTTGGCGCCCCAGACGGTCACGCCCCCGACCATGACCTCCTCGCCGGCGACCGAGCCCTCGACGTTGCCACCGCTCTCGGCCGCGAGGTCGACCACGATCGACCCCGGCCTCATCCCCTCGACCATCGCGCGGGTCACCAGCAGGGGGGCCGAGCGTCCGGGTACGGCGGCCGTGGTGATCACGGCGTCGGACTTCGCCACGAACGGAGCCAGCAGGTCCCGCTGCCGGGCCGCCCTGTCGTCGCTCATCTCGCGGGCGTACCCACCCGTACCCTCCAGCGCCTCGAGGTCGAGCTGGACGAACTTCGCGCCCATCGACCGCACCTCGTCGGCGGACGCGGGTCGTACGTCGTAGGCCTCCACCACGGCGCCCAGCCGCTTGACGGTGGCGATGGCCTGGAGCCCCGCGACCCCTGCCCCGAGGACGAGCACGTTTGCCGGCGGCACCGTACCCGCAGCGGTCATCAGCAGCGGCAAGAACTTGGGCAGTCGCTCGGCTGCGACCAGCGCGGCGCGGTAGCCGGACACCAGCGCCTGCGACGTCAGCGCGTCCATGGACTGCGCTCGCGAGATCCGGGGCAGCAGCTCGACCGAGAAGCCCGCGATCCCGCCGTCGCGCATCGCGGCGACACCGGCGGGGTTGGCTGACGGCGCCTGGAAACCGATGGCCACAGCGCCGCTTCGCAGCCGCCCCACCTGGTCGGGCGCCAGCGGCGAGACGTGCAGCACGACGTCGGCCTCGCCCAGGACATCACCGGACGAGACCGTCGCACCTGCGGTCTCGTACGCCGCGTCGTCGACGAAGGCATGCGTCCCGGCGCCGGATTCCACGACGACCTCGAGACCGGCCCGGACCAGGCGTACGACGCTGTCGGGCATGGCAGCGACCCGGCGCTCACCAGGGCGCCTCTCCACGGGAACCACGACTCTCATCCGGCGCACGGTAGCGGGCCCTCACTCCCCAGGGACCACCGACCCGAGAATTGGTGCGTCGCCGCCCGGCCGGAGGCCCGCCGAGCCACTGACAGGATTAGGGCCGTGACCCCCCTCGAAGCGATGGCGATCCTGGTCGCCGGGTTCATCGCTGGGGGCATGAACGCCGTGGTCGGCGCCGGCACCTTGATCACCTTCCCAGTCCTGCTCGCGGTCGGGCTGCCTCCGGTGACAGCGAACGTCACGAACACCTTCGGCCTGATCCCCGGGTCCCTCGCCGGTGTCTACGGGTACCGCGACCAGCTGACCTCGATCCGCCCGATCCTGCGGCAGATCGCGCTGCCCGCATTCGCCGGCGGGCTCACGGGGGCCGCGCTGGTCCTCGTGCTGCCGGCTCGGTCGTACGCGGCGATCGTCCCCGTCCTGCTGCTCGTGGCCGCCCTGCTGGTGACCGCCCAGCCGTGGCTGACGGCGCAGCTGGTTAAGCGCCGGGTGGACCCCGCTGGCTTGCCAGTCGGGTTCGAGCCAGGGGCCCAGCACGCGGGGCGAGGCCTCCTTGTTGCCGTGTTCTTCGTGACGGTCTACGGCGGCTACTTCGGCGCGGCACAGGGCGTGATCCTGCTTGCCCTTTTTGGCGTGCTCATGGGCGGGCTGCAGGCGGCGAACGGCGTCAAGAACGTGATCGCGGCCATCGTCAACATCACCGCCGCCGGGCTCTTCGCGATCTTCGCCCACAGCGCCTCGGTGCACGCCGACTGGGCGGCGGTACTCCTGCTGTGGGTCGGCAGCTTCTCCGGCGGCCTGGTCGGCGGTCGCTACGGGCGCCAGCTGCCGGACCGGCTGCTGCGCGCGTTCGCCGTCCTCCTCGCCGTCGCGGTCGCCATCAAGCAGATCCTCAGCTGAGCCGCCTCACCCTTGGACGCCGCGGTTGCCGAAACCGACGCCGGTTGGCCGGGAGGCAGGGCAACTCGGCCCGGTTTCAGCCAGTCGACCCTTCGACGTAGCGCTGGAGGCCGGCGAGATTGCCCTCCACGACGCCCTTGAAGATCTTCTTGCGCAGGAAGCCGGGCGCGGGGATCGAGTGGTCGATCAGCAGCGCGAGCGTCACCTCTGTGCCGTCCGCCCCGAGGTCCCGCAGGGCGTACGAACCGTCCTGCGCCTTCTGCATGCCGCCCTCGACCAGCGTCCACGCCATGGCTTCGTCCGAGTGCTCGTACTCCAGCGTGTAGTGGTCGGAGCCGAGGCCGGTGGTCATCTCGAACCGGGCCGTCGCCGGGGTGCCGTCCTCGTACTCCTCGACCAGCTCGGCCGAGGTGATCTCCTTGACCCACTCGACCTGGCTGGCCACGTCACGCACCGCGGCAAGCACCTGGTCGAAGGGCGCCGCCACGATGACGGTCGCGCTGGCCTGGTCAGTGGGCATCAGGACTCCTCGTCGTGCAGGGCTCGTTCGGTCAGTGCCTCGACCCGGCCGTGCAAGGCCGCCAGGGTCAGGTCGGCCTCCGGCTTCATCAGCACGCTGCGCAGGATCCGGCCGCGCTCGACGTCGGGGGTGACGCGATGGCCTCGCCGCCCGAGCGCGTCCGGAGTCACCGCGTACGTGGCGAGGTAGGCGCTGCGGTCGGCCATCCCGGCAGCCATCACCGCCGCGCTGACCCGGTCGAGCGCCGACAGCGCAGGCGCAGCACCCGTCAGCCGAGGCAGGTACGTGACGATGTCCAGCTCCGGCGGCTGGTACAGAGCGAGCGTGGGGGACGCGTCGATCAGGTCGGCCCAGCGCAGCGCCGCCCGTCGGCCCGGCCGAAGCACCGCGCCGAGCCCGTCCGCGGTGAGCGGGAACACCTGCAACGTCAACCACAGGGCGGCGGCAGCGGCTCCCGCTCGGGAGCACTCCAGCGAGATCTCGCCGAGGTGCAGCTCGTCGGAGGTGAAGTATGTGTAGGGCGAGTCGTGGTCGTAGAACCGGCCGACAGCCGGGTCCGCGAACAGGACCGCACCGCACCCGTACGGCTGCAGCCCGTGCTTGTGGGGGTCGACCACCACCGAGTCGCACGAGCCGATCGCCCGCCACGGCCTGGACGGGACCCCGTCGGGCGAGTCGTCGGCGATCAGCGTGAAGAAGCCGCCGTACGCCGCGTCGACGTGGATGCGTACGCCGTACCGCTCGCGCAGGGCCAGCGCTCCGTCGATCGGCTCGACGGCACCCAGCCCGGTCGTACCAGCGGTCATCACGACGGTGCCGACCTGGCCCGCGGACAGCAGCGCCTTGAGCGCGGCCAGGTCCATCCGCCCGGCCGAGTCGACGGGTACGGCGTGGCCCTGGACCCCGAGCACCCGGCACATCCGCGCGTGCGTGTAGTGGGCGTCCGCGCTGTAGGCGATGCCGACTCCAGGGTGCGTCTCGCGCGCCACGTACAGGGCCTCGAGGTTGGCGATGGTGCCGCTGGAGGTGAGATGACCGAGATGGTCGGGCAGGCCGAACATCGTCGCCAGCCCGGCCACCACCTCCTTCTCCATGGCGGCCGTTGCCGGTCCCCCGTCGAGCGCGTGGTTGTTGGGGTTGACCTGCATCGCCGCGAGGTAGCCGACTATCGCGACGGGGTGCGCCGGCTTGACCATCTGGGCGGCGTACGCCGGGTGCCCGAAGGGGTAGTTGTCGCGCAGCCGCTCGGTCAGCTCGGCGAAGGGGCCGGCCAGCTGCTCGTCCGAGACCTCGACGGAGGGGTGGCGGTCGTACGGTCCGAACGAGTCGGCCCAGGCCTGGTACGCGGCGACCGCCTCGGTCAGCCACCGGTCGAGCTGCATGACGACTGTCTACACCCCTGGCGCCACGGTCAGCGCAGAACGGTTCGCACGATCCATGGAAAGGTGGTCGGCACGCGAGTGCTGAGGAGAACCCATGACTGCCCCGTCGGCCTGGTGGCGCGACGCCGTCGTCTACCAGGTGTACGTCCGCTCGTTCGCCGACGCGGACGGCGATGGCATCGGTGACCTGGCCGGCCTGCAGGCGCAGCTGCCCTACCTCGAGATGCTGGGCGTCGACGCAGTGTGGCTCAACCCCTGCTACCCCTCTCCCCAGGTCGACCACGGGTACGACGTCGCCGACTACACCGACATCGAGCCCGCGTACGGGGACCTCGCAGCCTTCGACGACCTGCTCGCCGACGTCCACGCCCGCGGCCTGCGCCTGCTGCTCGACCTCGTACCCAACCACTGCTCGAGCCGGCACCCCTGGTTCCAGGCGGCGCTGGCGGCCGGCCCCGGCTCGCCCGAGCGGGACCGGTTCATGTTTCGCGACGGCCGAGGTCCGGGCGGCGACGAGCCGCCCAACAACTGGCGGTCGGTGTTCGGCGGCCCGGCCTGGACTCGCGTCGCAGGGGCCGAAGGGGCGCTGGGCGCGTGGTACCTGCACCTGTTCGACTCGGGCCAGCCCGACTTCAACTGGCGCAACCAGCACGTAGGCGACCTCTTCGAGCAGGTGCTGCGGTTCTGGTTCGATCGCGGCGTCGACGGGTTCCGCATCGACGTCGCCCACGGCCTGGTCAAGGACCCGGAGCTGCCCGACTGGGACCGGCTCTCGCCGCAGGGGCCGGCTCCGATGTGGAACCAGCCCGACGTCCACGAGGTCTACCGGCGGTGGCGCCGGGTCGCCGACTCGTACACCGGGCGCGATCTCACTCTCGTGGGCGAGATCTGGGTCCCCCGCGTCGAGGACCTCGCGCTCTACCTACGCCCGGACGAGCTGCCGCAGGCGTTCTACTTCGACCTGCTCACCCAGCCGTGGCGGGCCCGGGGGGTGCGTTCCGCGATCGAGCAGGGTCTGGCGCACATCGCAGCCGCGGGTGCCGCCGTCACGTGGACGCTGTCCAACCACGACGTCCACCGCGCCGTCACCCGGTACGGGCAGGACCAGTCGGCCGTGGTCGCCGACAGCGACGACCCCGCGGCGGCCACCCGCTTCCGGGGTCCGGTCGACCTCGCCCAGGGTCAGCAGTACGCCCGCGCGGCGATCCTGATGCTGCTCGCGCTGCCCGGCTCGGTGTACCTCTACCAGGGCGAGGAGCTCGGGCTGCCCGAGGTGCTCGACCTGCCGCTCGAGGCGCGACAGGACCCGGTGGTCCTGCGCAGCGAGGGGGCGATGCTCGGCCGTGACGGCTGCCGCGTGCCGTTTCCGTGGGTCCACGACGAGCCGTCCTTCGGCTTCTCCCTGGGGTCGGACGACCGCGCCGACCGCGCCGGCAGCGCCGGCAGCGCCGAGCCCGAGGCGCCCTGGCTGCCGCAGCCGGCCTGGTTCGCCGACTACTCCGCCGATCTCGAGCTGGCCGACGCTTCGTCGTTCCTGAGCCTGTACCGCCGAGGACTCGAGCTGCGGCGACCGTACTTCTCCGGGCCGGCGGCTCCGCTCGAGTGGCTCGAGATCGAGGGTCGCGCCGACGCGTTCGCATTCCGTCGGGGTACGTCGGTGTGCGCCGTAGTGTTCGGGGCCGACGCCCTCGAGCTGCCCGTGTCCTGGGGCGACGTCGTCCTGGCCAGCGCCCCCGTCGACCTGCGCAACGCACCGGGCGGGTCGGCCGTCTGGCTCAGCAGCAAGGGAGGCAGCCGTGGGTGACGGCAGGGACTGGACCTTCGTACTCGGCGAGGCCTGCAGCGAGTGCGGCGAGGACGTGCGAGAACTGGACGAGGGTGACCTGGCAGGACTCGTACGCGCCACCGGCCGTCGCTGGCAACAGCTTCTGACCAGCAGAGCGGCCGATCCGGCGATGCGCGTACGCCCGACGCCGACCACCTGGTCGCCGACCGAGTACGCCGAGCACGTCCGCGACGTGCTGGCGCTCTACACGGTGCGCACCCGCCTGATGCTGTCCGAGGACGACCCGGAGTTCGCCGACTGGGACCCGGACACGACCGCTGACGCCATCCCCTACGGCCAGGTCGCTCCCGCGGTCGCGGCCGTCGAGATCACGACGAACGCCGAGCGGCTCGCGGTGATCTACGACTGGGTCGAGCCCGCCGGGCTCTCGCGCACCGGACGGCGCAGCGATGGCGCCTCGTTCACGGTCGGCAGTCTAGGCCGGTACATGTTGCACGACCTGCGCCACCACCTCTGGGACGTCGACCGCCGAACGACTAGCTGAAGCCTTAGGATCCGGGCGTGACCGACCACCGTCCGTCGCTGCCCGCTCGCCCTGGCCGACCGCCTCTGAGTGAACCGGAACGATCGGCCATGCTCGACGCGTTCATCGCTGCTGTCGCCAGCCGCGGCTACGAGGGCCTCACGCTGCGGAGCGTCGCGGTGGAGACCGGGATGAGTCCGGCCCGGCTGAGCTACCACTTCGGGACGAAGAAGAAGCTCTTCCTCGCGGCACTCGCGCATGTCGAGGACCGTGCGAGCGCAGGCGTCGAAGGTTCGATGAAGGGCGCCCGTTCGCACTGGCAGCGCGTCTCGAAGGTGATCTCGTGGTCGCTGCCTGTGGGGGTCGGCGACCCCGAGTGGCAGATCTGGCTGGCGGCCTTCGACCAGGCGCCGTACGACCCGGAGATCGCGGCCGTGCTCGCGCTGAGCTCCCGGCGGTACAAGCGGCAGCTCGCCGGGGCGATCCAGGCTGGTGCGGACGCGGGGGAGTTCAGGGTGCAGTCGGCCCTGGAGACCGCGACCGTGGCGTCGGCGACGCTCGACGGGCTGGCCATCGAGTGCGTCGCCGGTGTCCCGGGCGTCACCCGGAGCCGGGTACGCGCGCTGGTGCTCGGACTCCTGCGCCGCGAGCTGGGCCTCGCCGGCGAGGACCACCGAGGCTGAGCTGACAAATACTGAGATGACCTTCGGCCAGGGACTAGTTTCCTGGTGATCGACCAGTTTATAGTCGACCCCAGACCTGGGGACCGCGCAGCCCGCCCACCGGGGGTCCGGGCAGTGGGGGACGGCCGACGGGCCGGGCGGATCGCCCGGTACCCGTCGGCCGAAGCCATTTGTTCACGCGCCGGCTATGGACGGATCGGGCCCCGGCGACGGATCATCACCTCCTAGGACTCCCGGAGGTGCTCATGGAGCTCGAAGCGACTGGTCAGTTCGCCCTCGACGAGGTACGCCGGCGTCGAGCCGAGCTGCGCGACTCCCTCAGCCGGCTCGAGGTGGCCCTCGCGGCGCCGACGCCAGGACGGATCCCCCAGTGGAGCGCCCTGGTACGCGAGCGCCTCGACCAGCTCAGCAGCGACTTCGCCGAGCACATCACGGTGACCGAGGGGCAGGACGGCGTGTACGACGACGTCGTGGCCACTGCCCCACGGCTGGCCCGCGCGGTCGACCAGCTGAAGGACGACCACGAGGTCATCAACAAGCTGCTGGCGCACTGCCTGTCCGCGGTTGGCTCGGCGACTGACGATGATGACGTCACCGACGTCCGCGAGAGCGGGACCGACCTGATGATGCGACTCGTGCGGCACCGGCAGCGCGGGTCCGACCTGATGTGGGACGCGTACTCCAACGACATCGGTGGCGAGACCTGACCTAGGGCGCGCCGCCACCGGGTCGGTGGTCGGTGGGGGGTTGGTGGTACTGGCGGCCGTGGGGGTTGGTCCAGGTCAGGGAGCCGTCGGGGTTGCGTCGGGTGGTCCAGCCGCCGTGGGTCTTGAGCTGGTGGTGTCTTCGGCAGTAGGGGTCGTTGTTGGTGGCGCTGGTGGTGCCGCCGTGGTGGGGGTGTTGGTGGTTGAAGGGTTCGATGTGGTCGATGTCGCAGGCTTGGGCTG
>JANMWN010000043.1:0-14849 GCA_031394045.1 Sporichthyaceae bacterium | reverse complement strand
GGCGAGGACGTCCTCGCGCTCGCGACCGGGCTCCGGCGCGACGGTTCCGACCCAGACCTGGTCGGCTCCGCCCTCACCCAGGCCCGGCTGCGGGTCCGTGCCCGGGTCAAGTTCGGGACTGACGCCGACCGCATGTACTGGACCGCCGAGGGCCTGGAGCAGGCGACCCGAGCGGTCGTCGCCACGCACCGGGCTGGTCGCTACGCCACCCTCGGGGCCTCGCGCGTCGCGGACCTCTGCTGCGGCGTCGGTGGCGACCTGACCGCCCTGGCCCGGGCGGGGCTGCCCGTGCTGGCCGTGGACAGCGACCCGCTGACCGCGGCGTTGGCCCGGGCCAACGTCGAGGAGCTCGGCCTCGCCGACCTGGTCGACGTACGCGTGGGTACCGTCGAGGCGGCGGACCTGTCGGGGTGCGACGCGGCGTTCCTGGACCCCGCCCGCCGCTCGTCGGGTCGGCGACGGTTCGACCCGGAGGGGTACTCGCCGCCCTACTCGTACGCCTTGGGACTGGCCGCTGCGCTGCCCGCCACCAGCCTCAAGGTCGCCCCCGGGATCCCGCACCACCTCGTGCCGCCCGACGCGGAGGCCGAGTGGGTCTCGGTCGACGGCGACGTCAAGGAGGCGGCGCTGTGGTTCGGCCCGCTGACCGCGCTGGCCGGCCACCGACGGGCGACCCTGCTGACCGAGCGGTCCGGGGGTGCGGGTGACGAAGCAGCCGTCACGCTGGTCGACGACCCCTCGCTCGGTGCGCCGCGGGTCGCGGTCGCCGGGCGGTACCTGCACGAGCCCGACGGCGCGGTCATCCGGGCCGGGCTCGTCGCCGAGGTCGCCGCCGGGCTCGACGGCTGGTTGCTGGACCCGACGATCGCATACGTGAGCACCGACTCCGCCGAACTCTCGCCGTTCACCCGGACCTACGCGGTCGAGGAGGTCGTGCCGTTCCAGCTCAAGCGGCTGCGCGCCCTGCTGCGCGAGCGTGGCGTCGGCGACGTGATCGTCAAGAAGCGCGGGACCGCGGTCGAGCCCGAGGAGCTGCGTCGACGGCTGCGGCTCGACGGCGACGGCCCGACCCGCACCCTGATCCTCACCCGGGTCGCCGGAGAGCCGATCGTCCTGCTCACCGACCCCGTGCCCTGACCTCCTTCGTGCTGACCTCCTGCCCCCTGCCCTCCGTCGCGCGCAGCGTCAGGCCAGCACCTGGGTAACGGGCATGGAGGAGTCCGCGGCGTGGTCCAGCGCCGAGGGCTCGCGCCCGCGCCGGACCAGCTCGGCCCCGAGCGCCGCCACCATCGCGCCGTTGTCGGTGCACAGACCCGGACGCGGCACCCGCAGCCGGATCCCGGCCTCGGCGCAGCGCTGCTCCGCGACGGCCCTGAGCCGCGAGTTCGCCGCGACCCCTCCGCCGAGGACCAGGTGGCCGACCCCGTGCTCCTGCGCAGCCAGGACCGCCTTGCGCGTGAGCACGTCGACAACAGCCTCCTGGAAGGCCGCGGCGACGTCGGGCACGGGAACCGGTTCCCCGTCGCGCTCGCGCTGCTCGACCCAGCGTGCGACCGCCGTCTTGAGCCCGGAGAAGGAGAAGTCGAACCGGTGCGCGCCGTCCGCGGCCATGTCCCGCGGCCCCATCAGCCCGCGCGGGAAGGTGATCGATGCCGGGTCACCCTCGCGGGCGGCCCGGTCGACGTAGGGGCCGCCGGGGAACGGCAGCCCGAGCACCCGTGCCACCTTGTCGAACGCCTCGCCCGCGGCGTCGTCCATGGTCTGCCCGAGCGGGCGTACGTCGGAGGTGACGTCGGGTACGAGCAGCAGCGAGGAGTGGCCGCCGCTGACCAGCAAGGCCAGCGTCGGCTCCGGCAGCAGCCCGTGCTCCAGCTGGTCGACGGCTACGTGCGCGGCCAGGTGGTTGACGCCGTACAGCGGCTTGGCCAGGGCCAGCGACAGCGCCTTGGCCGCGGCGTCGCCGACCAGGAGCGCACCGGCCAACCCCGGCCCGGCGGTCACCGCGATCGCGTCGACGTCGACGAGGCGTACGCCTGCGTCGGCGCAGGCCCGCTCGAGCATCGGGACCATCGCCTCGAGGTGCGCGCGGCTTGCCACCTCGGGCACCACGCCGCCGAACCGCTCGTGCTCCGCGACGCTGGAGGCCACCGCGTCGGCGAGCAGGGTGGTGCCGCGGACGATCCCGACCCCGGTCTCGTCGCACGACGTCTCGATGCCGAGGACGAGCGGCTCGTCGGTCACGGCGCCACCGTGCGATCCGCGCCGTCTTGACTGGTCAGGCGCAGCCGCATGACGAGGCCGTCGAGGCCGGGTCCGTAATAGCCACGGCGTAGCGAGATCCGCTCGAAACCCGTTGCCAGATAGAGGGCCTGGGCCGCCGCGTTGTCCTCGCGCACCTCAAGGAGCACCTGCGAGCAGCCTCGGCGGCGGGCCTCGGCCAGCAGGTCGTCGAGCAGGATGCGACCGAGCCCGCGGCCCTGCCGGTCCGGGCGCACCGCCACCGTCTGGACGTCGGCCTCTCCTTGCACCGCAACGATTCCGGCGTACCCGACCAGCTCGCCGTCGTCGTCGGCCGCTACGTAGTAGCGCGTCTCGGGGACGCCTGCGAGCTCGGACCAGAAGCCGGCCTCGGTCCACGGGTGGGACGGGAACAGGACGACGTCGAGAACGGCCGCCGGCGCGGCGTCCCACCAGCGCATCGGCCGCAACCTGATCACGCGAGCACCCGCTTGCGCTCGCCCGGCGGCGTCGCGTCCGGCCGGCGCAGGTAGAGCGGACGCGGCTCGAGCAGCTCGCCACCGTAGGCCAGCCGGTGGGCCGCGACCTCGGCCAGCGCGGCGGCCGAGAGCGTCGTGGGGCGCGCGACCGCGACGTCGCAGAGCTGGGCGCCGGGCCCGACGAACGGCAGGGACCCGTGCAGGGCAACCACTTCGGCCGGGCGGTCGACGGTCGCGGGGGCCTCGCGGGTACGGCCGTCTGCGTACGCCGCCCAGTAGACCTCGCGCCTGCGGGCATCGGTGACGACGACGAACCGCACGGCCACCCCGGCCTGCTCCGCCGCCCGCGTCGCCTCTGTCGCCTGCTCCGCCTCCGTCGCCCATGCCACCGCGTCGAGCGAGCAGATGCCGTGCACCGGGATCGCCAGCGCAGCACCGAGGGTGAGCGCCGTGACGACGCCGACCCGCAACCCGGTGAAGGGGCCGGGTCCGACCCCGACCGCGACGCCGGTCAGGTCGCCAGGCTGGCCACCGACCTCGGCGAGGACAGCCGCGATGCGAGGGGCGAGCAGCTCCCCGTGCCGGCGGGCGTCCACCACGGTCGACTCGGCGACCACCCGCGTACCGTCGTGCAGTGCCGCCGTGACGGCCGGCGTCGACGTGTCGATCGCTAACAGCAGCACGCGGATCACCCTAGCCTCGCCAGCGTGCGCCGACCCCGACGATGTGCACCCGCCGGACCTCGGACCCGTCCACCACATCGACGCGGATCTCGAGGCGGTCCTCGGCCAGCCCCTCGACCTTGCCCTCGCCCCACTCCACGACGGTGACCGAGTCGTCCAAAGAGGTGTCGAGGTCGAGGTCGTCGACCTCGAAGGCGTCCCCGAGCCGGTACGCGTCCACGTGCACCAGCGCGGGCCCGCCGACCAGCGACGGGTGCACGCGGGAGATGACGAACGTCGGCGAGGTCACCGGGCCGCGTACGCCGAGACCCGCACCGATGCCCTGGGTCAGCGTGGTCTTGCCCGCGCCGAGCCCGCCAGACAGGACGACGAGGTCACCGGCCCGCAGCCGACCGGCGAGGACCTGGCCGAAGGCCTGCATCGCGGCCCCGTCGGCGACGTCGGTGACCTCGGCTGCCGCCCGGTTCATCCCAGCAGCTCCGCTCGCAGCTCCGCTCATCCCAGCAGCTCCGCGACCCAGGCCAGGTCGGCGCGCAGGGCGGCCATCGGCGCACCCTTCGGCCCGAACCGCAGCGCTGCCGACGGGTGGTAAGTGACGACGACCCGGCGCCCCCCGACCTCGTGGACGACCCCGCGCGAGGCACCCAGTCGTACGCCGTTGCCGAGGAACCACTCCGCCGCCGTACCTCCGAGCGAGACCACCAGCTCGGGGGCGGCCAGGTCAAGCTGGCGATCGAGCCAGGGGCGGCAGCTGGCCACCTCGGCCCGCGCCGGCTTGCGGTTGGCGGGCGGGCGGCACTTCAGGACGTTCACCACTGCCACCCTCGCGCGGTCGAGCCCCACGTCGGTGAGAACCCCGTCGAGCAGCTTCCCGGCGCGACCGGCGAACGGCACCCCGGTCTCGTCCTCGGTGGCGCCCGGAGCCTCGCCGACGAGCACCAGCCGCGCACCGGGAGGGCGGACCCCCGGAACCACCTGGATGCGCGTCGAGGCCAGCTCCTCGCAGGCGGTGCAGCCCCTGATCCGCCCCGCCAGCTCGTCCCAGGCGGCGGTCACGCGCAGTCTCCGCCGCCGGCCACCACGGCCTCCACCGCGCGGTCCAGCAGCCCACGCAGCCGGGCGTTGACCTCGCCCGGGTACTCGAGCATCAGCATGTGCCCGCAGTCCGGCAGGACGACCAGCTCGGCGGTGGGTACCACCGCTGCCATCTCCTCGCTGTGCTCGGCCGGGGTGAGCAGGTCCGAGTCGCCCACCATCACCAGGGTGGGTACGCGGCCCAGCACCGGCAGCGCCACCAGCTTGTCGTGGCTGTCGAACGCGCCGAAGAAGTCGGCCACCACCTCGATCGGCGTACCCGCGTTCATCTGCATGACGAAGTCGACCACCGCGGCAGGGACGTCGGAGCCGAAGGAGTACATCCGGGTCAGCGCGAACTCCAGGTCGTTGCCGGTACGCCGCCCGAGCTCGACCAGCCGTGGGGCCCGGCCCAGCACCGACATCACCCCAGGGGCGGCCCGGTGCAGGAACCGCGCAGCCAGGGCGGGTACGCCGAGGGTCACCTCGGCCAGCCGCCCGGCGCTCGTGGACAGCAGGCCGGTCGCCACGACGCGGCTGCCGAACAGCTCCGGGTGCGCGGCGGCCAGTGCCAGCACGGTCATGCCGCCCATCGAGTGCCCGACGAGCACGACCGGGCCCGCGGGCACAGCTGCGGCGAGGACGGTGGCAAGGTCGGCGCCGGTCCGGTCGATGTCGACCGGACCCGGCTCGCCACGACCGGACCGCCCGTGCCCCCGCTGGTCCCAGTACACGCACCGGGCCGCACCCGACAGGGCCAGCCGCTGATGATGCCAGGAGTCGAGGTTCAGCGCGTACCCGTGGCAGAAGACCACGGTCAGGTGCCCGTACGCCGCTCCCGGCCGCGGCTCGTCGACCTCGACGTACAGCTCGACGCCGTCGTCCGCCGTCACGATCTGCGGAGGCGAGTGGACGGTGCCGTACCCCAGCGCGTGCGCCTCGGCGTCGCGCAGGGGACGGCCGAGCATGCGGCGCTCGACCATCGACCCGACCGCCGCTCCGGCCGCGACCACCCCCACGCCGATCCCGAGCAGGCCGGGCCTCGGTGGCTTGGCCGCCGGGCTCATCGCTCCCCCACTGGTTTCTCGCCAGCGGAGCGCTCCCCCACGAGGACCCGGGGCACCCGTGGCCCGATGCGGGAGACGATCTCGTACGACACCGTGCCGCAGGCACGCGCCCAGTCCTGCGCACCCGGCTCGCCCGAGTCACCCGGGCCGAACAGCAGCACCTGATCCCCCTCGACCGCCGCGTCGTCGCCGATGTCGACGACGAACTGGTCCATGCACACCGCCCCGGCGACGGTCCGTCGTGCCCCTGCGGCCAGCAGCGGACCGACGTTGGTCGCGTGCCGCGGGATGCCGTCCGCGTAGCCGAGGGGTACGAGCGCCAGCGTCGTCTCGCGCGCCGTGGTGTAGCGGTGGAAGTACGACACGCCCTGGCCGGCCGGCACCCGCTTGACCAGGGCGAGGCGGGCGCCGAGGGTCATCACCGGCCGGAGCCCGAGCCCCCCGGGCGGCGTCAGGTCGGGCACCGGCGACAGGCCGTACACCGCGAGCCCGGGACGGACGAGGTCGAAGTGGGTGTCCGGTCGGGTCAAGGTGGCCGCCGAGTTGGCCAGGTGGCGGACCTCAGGTCGTGCACCGAGGGCCTCGGCGCTGGCCAATGCGGCCTTGAAGGCGAGGATCTGCGCGTCGGTGGTCGGGTGGTGGGGTGCGTCGGCATACGCGAGGTGCGACCACAGGCCGACCACCTCGATGGTGCCATCGGCGGCCGCCGCGAGGGCGTGCCGCACCAGCTCGTCCCAGCCGTCGACCGGGCAGCCGGCCCGACCCAGCCCGCTGTCCACCTTGAGGTGCACCCGCGCCGGTCGGCCGGCGGCTCGGGCCCCTGCGGCGGCCGCGTCGACCGCCCACGGCGCGCTGGCCGAGACATCGACGTCGGCCGCGACCGCGGCGGCCCACTCGTCCTCCGGGTCGAGCAGCCAGGACAGGATGCGCGGCGCGGTGAGCCCGGCCGCCCGGAGTGCGAGCCCCTCCTCGAGCAGGGCCGTGCCCAGCCAGGTAGCCCCCGCTTCGACCGCGGCGCGCGCGACAGGCAGTAGGCCGTGGCCGTAGGCGTCGGCCTTGACCACCGCCATCACCTCGGCCGAGGCCGCTCGCGCCCTCAGCTCACCGACGTTGGCGCGTACGGCAGCGAGGTCGATCGAAGCCGTCGCGCGCTGGACACTCACCCGTCGATCCTGCCACGCGGCGTGGCTGTCACTCGCGAACGGCCGCGAGCGCCGACGGCACGCCGAGCGCGACGTCGAGCGCGGTCACGGGCCCGCCCTGCGAGGCGATCCGCGCCGACAGGCCGTGCACGAACGCGGCCAGCACCGGGGCGGTGCCCTCGAGGCCCGCGGCGAGCAGCGCTCCGGTGATCCCCGCGAGGACGTCACCCGTACCTGCGGTCGCCAGCCACGCGGTGCCCGTGGGATTGACGTACGCCACGCCCTGCGGGTCGGCCACCACCGTCGTCGCTCCCTTGAGCAGCACCGTGACGCCGAGGTCGGCGGCCAGCCCGCGGGCGGCCGCGACCCGGTCAGGACCCACTGACGAGCCACTGCCGCTGCCGCCGACACCGAAGCGGGCGAACTCGCGGTCGTGCGGGGTCAGCACGGTCAGGGCGCTGCGTCCCCGGACCAGGTCCTGGTGCTGGGCCAGCAGGGTGAGCCCGTCCGCGTCGACGAGCACGGGTACCTCAGAGGCCAGCGCCGCCGTCAGGTGCTCGAGCGCGTCGGGACCGGTACCCAGACCCGGCCCGACGACCCAGGCCTGGACCTGGCCGGCGCCGATCACCGCCTCTGGCCAGCGGGCGCGTACCGCCCCGGCGACGTCGGCGGCACCTGCGAACCGGACCATGCCGGCGCCCGCATGCAGCGCGGCACCCACGCAGAGGACCGCCGCCCCCGGGTACGCCTGCGACCCGGCCACCACGCCGACCACCCCACGGGTGTACTTGTCGTCGGCCGGCCCGGGGTACGGCCAGCGCGCCTCGACGTCGGCGGCCTCAAGCATGTGCAGCGCCCGCTCCGGCGGCAGGTCCTCGAGCCACGGCTGGAGCCCGATGTCCACGAGCTCCAGCACACCGGTACGTGCGTGCCCGGCCCCGACCAGCAGGCCGGGCTTGAGGCAGCCGAAGGTCACCGTGACGTCCGCGGTGAACGCGGCGCCGGTCACCTCGCCCGTGTCGGCGTCGACCCCGCTGGGCAGGTCGCAGGCCACCCGCCAGGATCCCGAGTCGTCGACCAGCTCGACGATCCTCGCGGCGTCGGCCCGGAGCGCGCCACGTCCGCCGATACCCACGATGCCGTCGACCACGAGATCGGCCTTGGCGACCAGCACGGCCACAAGCGCCTCGACCCGGACGTCGGGGGCGCCCGATGCGTCCGCAGCCACCACGAGGCGTCCACCGGCGGCAAGCAGTGCCGCCCGTCCGGCCTCGTGCGTGCGCGAGCCGAGCTGTACGGCGTCCACGCGCGCGCCCCGACGGGCCAGCCGCGCACCCGCGAGCAGGGTGTCGCCGCCGTTGTCGCCGCTGCCCACGAGCAGCACCACCCGCGCGCCGTAGACGCGACCGAGCACAGCGGCACAGGTCTTTGCCAGGCCGTCGGCGGCGCGCCCCATCAACGTCCCGGCGGCCAGCGTGGCCATCAGGCCGGCTTCGGCCGCGCGTACGGCTGCGACGGGGAATGCCGTGCGCACGGCTCAGCCCTCGCCCTCAGCCACGACGAGGGCCGAGGCGATCCCAGCGTCGTGCGACAGCGACAGGTGCCAGCTGGTGATCCCCAGCCGGTCGGCGGCGGCCGCGACGGTGCCACGCAGGACGAGAGAGGGCCGTCCCGACGCGGCAGAGACCACCTCGCAGTCCTGCCAGGCCAGGCCGGCGGGAGCGCCGAGCGCCTTGGCGACCGACTCCTTCGCGGCGAAGCGGGCCGCCAGCGAGGCGACGGTGAGTCCTCGCTCGGTCGACGTGAAGAGCCGTTCGAGCAGGCGCGGGCGGCGCAGCAGGATCGCCTCGAAGCGTGCGACGTCGACCACGTCGATACCCACACCCAGGATCACAAGCCTCAGCCTAGGCCGGTGCCCCCTCAGGCTCGGGACCCGGACGAGGCCGGCTCATAGCCGACTGAAGTTCTCCGGAAGTTCCGCCGACATTCCCTAGGACATATGCGGGTATATCGAGGGCGCAGGGGTAGGTTCCAGGCCTTGCTGTCCGAATCGGGGAGAACTGTTCATGAGTGTTCGTCGGACTGTTGCTGGTCTGCTGTCCGTCGCCGTCGCCGCCGCCACCGTGGGCACCCTAGGCGCGGGCGCGGCTTCGGCCAGCCCGGTCGGCGCGGCCGCAGCTGCGGTGGCGCACCCTTCGGCCAAGCAGGTGGCGAGCTATCACACCTCGACCCGGCCCAAGGCCGTCCTCGACTCGATCCGCCGCGGCGCCGCGGGCCGCACAGCCGCCAAGGCCGGGCCAGCAGCGAGGGCCGCAGCACGCGTTACGCCCGCAGTGCCCGCGGTGCCCGCGGTGCCCGCAGTGCCCGCAGTGCCCGCGGTGCCCGCGGTGCCCGCGGTGGTCCCGGCGGTCGTCGGCCTGACGGCGCCGACCCTTGTGTACACACAGGTCTCTGACACCAGCCTCGCGTACACGATCCTGTCCAAGAACCTGCAGACCGGGGTCGCCACCCCGCTCCTCGCGGTGTCCACCAGCATCTGCCCGTACGAGCCGAAGATGTCGCCGGACGGCACCAAGGTCGTCTACCTCGACTACGGCGCCAGCTGTGGCGGCGCCGAGCAGCTCGTCGTGCTCACCGTCTCCGGCGGCACCCCCAGCGTGATCGCGACGGCCGGGGCGAACCAGTTCATCGACCTGCCGAACTGGAGCCCGGACTCCGCGACGATCCTGTACACCCTTGAGCAGGACGACTCCAACCACCTGTTCGTATCCGCCTCGCTGTTCACCCTCCCGGCCGGTGGAGGCGCTCCGACCGCGATCACCGGTGGTGGCTCCAACGCGTACGACGGTGTCTTCTCGCCCAACGGCACCAAGATCGCGTATGCCCCCACGGTGCCGTTCGACGCCGACTACCTCTCGGTCATGGACGCCGCGGGCACCAACGTCGTCGATCTGCTGGGCTCGAAACCACCCTCGAAGTTCTCGCCGATCCGCCCGTCCTGGTCGCCGGACGGGCTGTCCCTGGCGTTCCAGTACAACAAGAGCAGCACCAACGGCGTGTTCTTCGACGGCATCGGCAAGATCAAGATCGACAACACCGGCTTCGCCCTCTTCTCCGTCACCGGGGGCAGCACGACCAACGCGTTCTTCTGCTCATGGTCGGCTGACGGCACCGAGATCTTCTACGACGCGCTGCTGCGCGACCCGACCTCGGGCGGCAACATCACCAACGCCGCGATCTACGCCACCGACGTCGTGGGCCACCGCAGGGCGACCGTCGTCGGCGACAGCGCCCATGCCTTCCTCGGATCCGCCTTCGTCGGGCTGTCCGTCTCAACAGGTTCGGCGTCGACGTTCACCCCGGTCACCCCGACGCGGGTGCAGGCGCAGACCCCGGTCGGGGCCGGCGCGTTCATCGACGTCCAGGTCGCTGGTGGCTCCTCACCGGTCCCCGCCGGCGCGACCGCCGTCACCTTGAACCTGACCGGTGTGGCTGCTTCGCAGGCCACCTACCTGCAGGCCTACCCGACCCCGGTTTCCAGTCTCACCCCGCCACCGCTGGTGTCCAACCTGAACCTCACCCTCGGGCAGACCGCCGCCGTGGCCGTCCAGGTCGCCGTCTCGGCCACCGGCTTCGTCCGCGTACGCAACAACCTCGGCACCACCGGAGTCATCGTCGACGTCTCCGGCTACTTCAGCGCCGGCGGCGGCGCGAACAAGTACTCCCCCATCACCCCCTACCGCGCCGCCGACACCACCGTGACCGCCGCCGGCACCACCGACGTCCAGGTCGCCGCGCTGGCCGCAGGCATCAGCGGGCTCACCCCGGTCGCCGTCGTGCTCAACCTGACCGGGTCCAACCCCAGCCAGGGCACGTACCTGTCGGTCTACCCCAAGCCCAGCCCCGAAGCCTCGCCGCCCACGGTCAGCAACCTGAACCTGCCCGGCCACGCCACCCGCGCCAATCTGGTCACCGTCCTGATCGGCGACGCCGGCAACGTACGCATCTTCAACGCCGTGGGCAGCGTCCGCGCCATCGCCGACGTCGTCGGGTTCTACGGCACCGGAGCCGCCGGCGGACTGTCCTACTACCCGCTGGCACCGACCCGGTTCCTGGACACCCGCGACGGCACCGACACCAACCTCGGCAGCACCGCACCGGTCGGCGCCACCGCGACCCTGCAGCTGCAGCTCCGTGGCTCCGCCACCACCAGCGCCGGCATGATCACCATCCCGGCCACCGCAGCGGCGTACGTCTACAACCTCACCGCCGTCACCCCGAGCCAGAACACCTACCTGACCGCCTACCCCAACCCGAACATCACCACCCTGCCGCTGGCCAGCAGCGTCAACGCGCCCCCGCACTCAGTCGTCCCCAACCTGGTCATCACCGGCACCGACTCCACCGGAATCATCGGGGTCTACAACCGCGCCGGCAACACCCCACTGATCCTCGACATCGCCGGGTACTACGCCCCATAAGCCTTGATCCCTGCAGACATTTTGGGGGTCAGGGCACCAAATTTGTCTGCATCGATCGTGGTTACTCGACGGTGACGGACTTCGCGAGGTTGCGCGGCTGGTCGACGTCGTAGCCCTTGGCCGAGGCCATCTCGCAGGCGAACACCTGCAGGGGCACTGTCGAGAGCAGCGGCTGCAGCAGGGTGGGGCAGACCGGGATCCGGATCAGCGTGTCGGCGTACGGCACCACGGCATCGTCGCCCTCCTCGGCGATGACGATCGTGCGCGCCCCTCGGGCCCTGATCTCCTGGATGTTGCTGACGAGCTTGTCGTGGATCACGCTGCGACCGCGCGGTGACGGCACGATGACGACGACGGGCAGGCCTTCCTCGATCAGCGCGATCGGCCCATGCTTGAGCTCGCCGGCGGCGAACCCCTCAGCGTGCATGTATGCCAGCTCCTTGAGCTTCAGCGCACCCTCCAGGGCGATCGGGAAGCCGACGTGCCGGCCGAGGAAGAGCACGACCTTGGCGTCGACAAGCGACCGCGCCAACGCACGCACGGGCTCGACCGTGTCGAGGACCTGGTCGATCTTGGCGGGCATGGCTGCCAGCTCACGCATGTCGGCGGCGATCTCCTCGCCCCACCGGGTGCCGCGTACCTGGGCGAGGTAGAGCGCCACGAGCTGGACCGCGACGATCATGGTGAGGAACGCCTTGGTCGAGGCCACCGCAACCTCGGGCCCGGCATAGGTATAGACCACTCCGTCGGACTCGCGCGGCAGGGTGGAGCCGTTGACGTTGCAGATGGCCAGCACCCGGGCCTGCTGGTCCTTGGCGTGCCGCACCGCCATCAGCGTGTCCATGGTCTCGCCCGACTGCGAGATGGCGATCACCAGCGTCTGCCGATTCAGGATCGGGTCGCGGTAGCGGAACTCACTGGCCAGCTCGACCTCGCACGGGATCCGGGTCGCGTGCTCGATCGTGTACTTGGCCAGCAGGCCCGCGTGATAGGCGGTGCCGCAGGCGATGACCACGATCTTGTCGATGTCGCGGAGCTCCTCGTCGGCCATCCGCATCTCGTCCAGGACGATCCGCCCGTGCGGGTCGAGGCGTCCGAGCAAGGTGTCAGCGACCGCCCTTGGCTGCTCGGCGATCTCCTTGAGCATGAAGTGGTCGTAGCCGCCCTTCTCGGCAGCCGAGGCGTCCCAGTCGACGTGGTACGCATGCACGTCGGCGGGCGCACCGTCGAAGGTCGTGACGACCACACCGCTCCGCCGGATCTCGACCACCTGGTCCTGACCGAGCTCGATCGCCTCCCGGGTGTGCGCGATGAACGCAGACACGTCGCTGCCGAGAAAGTTCTCGCCATCCCCGACACCGACGACCAGCGGGGAGTTCCGGCGCGCGCCGACGACAACGTCGGGGTCGCCCGCATGGACGGCGACGAGCGTGAACGCCCCCTGCAGCCTGCGGCAGACCCGGCGCATCGCCTCGGCGAGGTCTCGTCCGGCCGGCTCGTACGCCTCGGACAGCAGGTGCGCCACGACCTCGGTGTCGGTGTCGGACCGCATCTCATGCCCGCGCGACTCGAGCTCAGCGCGAAGGGCGGCGAAGTTCTCGATGATCCCGTTGTGGATCACGGCCACCTGCGAGTCGTCGTCCAGGTGCGGGTGCGCGTTGCGGTCGGTGGGGCCGCCGTGGGTGGCCCAGCGGGTGTGCCCCATGCCGATCGTGCTCGACGGCAGCGGCTGCTCGGCGAGCAGCTTCTCCAGGTTGGCGAGCTTGCCGGCCCGCTTGCGGGTGGCCAGCTCGCTGCCGGCGACCAGGGCGATGCCCGCGGAGTCGTACCCGCGGTACTCCAGCCGCCGCAAGCCCTCGATCACGACGTCCTCCGCCTGCTTGTCACCGACGTATCCCACGATGCCGCACATGGTTGCAAGGGTACGTCGGATCGCCGAGCGGGCTGCGGGCTCAGCCGAGCGACGCGCGTACGACCTCGGCCAGCCGGTCGGCCACCGCGCGGGCCTGCTCGGCGCCCGCGGCCTCGACCATCACGCGTACGAGCGGCTCGGTGCCACTCGGCCGGAGCAGGACCCGCCCCGTGCTGCCCAGCTCGAACTCGGCCTCGGCCACCGCCGCTGCCAGCGCCGCGTTCGACGTCAGCGCGGCCTTGTCGACCCCTGACACGTTGACCAGCACCTGCGGCAGCCGCTGCATGGCGGCCGCGAGCTCACCGACGGGCTTCCCGCTCTCTGCGACCCTCGCGAGCAGGTGCAGGGCGGTGAGCAGCCCGTCCCCGGTGGTGGCGTGCTGCAGCATGATCACGTGGCCGGACTGCTCGCCACCGAGGACGTACCCGCCGTCCTTCATGGCCTCGAGCACGTACCGGTCACCGACCGCCGTCTCGACGATGGTCACGCCCTCGCGCTCCATGGCGATCCGGAACCCGAGGTTGGCCATGACCGTCGAGACGACCGTGCCGTGCGTCAGCTCGCCCCGGTCGGCCAGCGCAAGCGTGAGGATCGCGAGGATCTGGTCGCCGTCGACGACCTGCCCAGACGCGTCGACAGCGAGGCAACGATCGGCGTCGCCGTCGTGGGCGATCCCGACGTCGGCGCCGTGCGCGAGGACCTCGGCGACGAGCAGCTCGAGGTGGGTGGAGCCGCAGCCGGCGTTGATGTTCCAGCCGTCCGGCGAGGCCGCGATCGCGATCACCTCGGCGCCCGCACGGCGCAGCGCCTCGGGAGCGGCGGCCGAGGCGGCGCCGTTGGCGCAGTCGACCACGACCCGCAGGCCCGTCAGTGGGTACGGCAGCGACGCGACCAGGTGCTCGACGTAGCGCTCGGTCGCACCCTCGAGCGGCCTGATCCGGCCCACGTCCGCGCCGGTCGGACGCTCCCAGGGCTCGTTCATCCGAGCCTCGATCGCGTCCTCGATGGCGTCGTCGAGCTTGACCCCGCCGCGGGCGAAGAACTTGATCCCGTTGTCGGGCATCGGGTTGTGCGAGGCCGAGAGCATGACGCCGAGGTCGACGCCCAGCGCCTCGGTGAGGTAGGCGACGGCGGGGGTCGGGAGCACGCCGGCGTCCAAGACGTCGACGCCGGCACTGGCCAGACCGGCGACGACTGCCGCGACGAGGAACTCACCGGAGGCCCGACCGTCCTGGCCCACGACGGCGACGGGCCGGTGGCCGGCGAACTCACCGGCGTCCCCGAGCACGTGGGCAGCCGCGACCGCGAGATCCAGGGCGAGCTCGGCCGTCAGGTCGCGGTTCGCCAGACCCCGCACACCATCGGTACCGAAGAGCCGACCCATCGCCGGCGGTTACCGCTTGCTGTACTGCGGAGCCTTGCGGGCCTTCTTCAAGCCGTACTTCTTGCGCTCCGTCGCACGGGCGTCGCGAGTGAGGAAGCCGGCCTTCTTGAGCGTCGGCCGGTTCTCCTCGACGTCGATCTCGTTGAGGCAGCGGGAGACGCCGAGGCGCAGCGCACCAGCCTGGCCGCTGACGCCGCCGCCGTTGATGCGGGCGATGACGTCGTACCGGCCCTCGAGGTCGAGGATCTTGAACGGGTCGTTCACCAGCTGCTGGTGGACCTTGTTCGGGAAGTACACGGCCAGGGTGCGGCCGTTCACCGTCCACTGGCCGGTGCCGGGCACCAGGCGTACGCGGGCGATGGCCTCCTTGCGGCGACCGGTCGCCGCGG
>JANMWN010000269.1:0-8098 GCA_031394045.1 Sporichthyaceae bacterium | reverse complement strand
CCACCGGGCCATGAAGGTCTGCCGGTTCTGCGCGATGTGCTTGCCCCGCCCCGGCGTCTTGCTCTCGTGGTGGGTGACGACGGAGGCGGTGGGTACGACGAAGCGCCCGGACCGTAGCTGCGCCAGCCGAAGGCAGAGGTCCACGTCCTCCCAGCCGTTCTGGAACAGCGGGTCGAAGCCCTTGAGATCGAGCACGTCGTCGGCACGCAGGGCCAGGGCGGCGCCGGTCAGCGCCGAGGGCTCGAACGTCCCTACGCGTGCTGCGTCCTCGGCCGGGTGGTGAGCCAGCAGGTGGACCGGAAGCCCGTCGAGTCCGGGGAAGACCACACCCGCGCACTGCACGGTGCCGTCGGGGAAGAGAAGAAGTGGTTGCGCAGCAAGGATATCCGGGTCGTCCAGTGCCTCGGTCAGCGGCGCGAGCCAACCGGGCTGCACCTCGGTGTCGTTGTTGAGGAACAGCACGGTGCTGCCTGTCGACGCGGCGACACCGGTGTTGGACCCGAGCGCGAAGTTCAGGTTGCGGACGTTGCGTACGAGCGTGACACGCGGGTGACCGGCGAAGCATGCCTGCAGCGTCGCCAACACGACGCGTGACGAGCCGTTGTCGACGACGACCACCTCGACGTCGCTGTCGCCGGCGGCCGCCTCGGCTAGGACCGCTGCAACCGCACGCGCCGTCATCCGCCAGTCGTCGTACGTGGGCATCACGACGGAGACGCGACCGGCGACCCGCTCGAGAGCACGCAGCCGGGGCCAGTCGACGATGTGGGCGTCGAGGACCCGGTCGCCCCAGCTGGCCAGCTCGCGCGTGGTGATCCGGTCCGCGGTCTCGCGGTCGTCGTCGTAGTGGACCCCGATGAACGGGAGGTAGCCCGGTCGGCTGAGCTTGGCGATCTTGATGGCAAGATCCCAGTCGACGGACCGCCGCAGAGTGGCGTCGAACCCGCCGGTCTCTATCAGCAAGGACCGCTCGACCACGAGTGCGTTCAGGTCGATGTGGTTGTGCACCAGCAGGTCTTCGAGCCCGCCGTCGAATGCTCGGTACCAGTCGTGGCCGTCCCGCTTGCCGTTGAGCGCGCAGTAGGCCGCGCGCAGGTTGCGGGCCGCCATCAGTCGCAGCGAGACGTCGAGGAAGTGCTCGGTCCACTCGTTGTCGGAGTCCAGGAAGGCGACGTAGCGCCCCCGGGTCTGCTCGATGCCCTCGTTGCGGGCCGTCGAGACCCCTAGCGCGTCCCTCTCGAGGACAGTGATCCGGGCGTCGGTGGCGGCGAGGCCGGCGAGGACCGCGCGGGTGTCATCGGTCGAGCCGTCGTCGACAACGACGAGCTCCCAGCCGGCGAACGTCTGCGCCTGCACCGAGCGGATCGCGAGCGGCACCTGCTCGGAACGGTTTCGTACCGGCATGACGATCGAGACCAGCGGAGTGCCGGCGCCCTCACCGACGGGAAGGGGAAGCGCGAGCGCATCGGCGATCAGCGCGTTCTCGGCCTTCGCGTCCCAGCTCCGGGTCATCCGCTTGCGCCCTAGGTGCTGGTCATGCGCAAAGCGCCGACCGGCCGCCAGCAGGCGGGGGCGCACGTCTCCCCAGAGCAGCGGCTCTGCGGCGCGGAGCGAGGCGTCGACGGGCAGGGCGGTCTGGGCGGTCGCATGCTCGAGGAAGTGGCCGAGGGCGTGGCCTGGGTGCTCAGCGGCCGCAGGCACGGCTTTGAGGTAGCGGGCCGGGTCGAAGAGCGGGTGGGTCGGCCGGCGGGTACGGTCGCGGAGCATCTCCCAGACCGGGTCGGTCGCCGACTTGTTCCAGCCGGACCGCCCGAAGAAGCCGGGCTCGAACAGGGGGTTCGGCGACCAGCCGCGCCGCCAGCCGCCGGCGAGATAGTGGTGGACGCAGGAGTCGACGTCGCTGAACGTCGAGCCGGCCTGCAAGGAGTACCACTCCACCTCGAACAGGCCCGAGGCGCGCAGCGGCTTGGACTTGCGGAGCTGGTCGAGGCGAAGCATGGCCCGGCGGCTGCCGGGGACCTTGGCAGCGACCGTCCTGGCGAGCCTGCGTGCCATCGCGGGCTACGCCCCCGTCACCGGCTGCCGCGCAGGTTGCGGACCGCGCGCAGCGGGGACGTGACGATACGTCCGACCTTGTACGTCTTGGACGCGGTGACCGCACGCAGCTTGCGTTCGGCGTTGGCGGCGCGCTCCCGGGCGGCCGCGAGCTCGCCGGCGCCGACGGCCGAACCGTCAGGTGCGTAGCCGAGCGCCGCGAGCTGCTTCTCGGCCTTGGCCAGCTCGCGGGCGAGCTCTAGGCCACGCGAACGCTTCTCGGCGACCTCGATCATCGCCCAGGACACGACCGCCTCGTAGTCGAAGACGGACTCGCGGACGGTCTTGTTGCCACGCTGGAACATCACGGCCCAGGGCGCGATGAACGTGATATCGACGTCGGCACGGCGGAAGAAGCCGCGCTCGGCCATCATCGCGGCCCAGTGCTGGGGCAGCCGAACGTTGACGTGAGTGACGTCGCGCAGATCGAACGGCGTCGTCGTCAGGACGATGCGGTCCGTGATCGCACACAGGTTGTCGAGGGCCAGCTCCGCATCGCCTGGAGAGAGGTGCTCGATGACCTCGATGCAGGTGACCAGGTCGTACGTGCCCTCGATCGGCTTGGTCAGGTCCTGGACCCGCAGCCGTCCGGTCGCACGCGGGTCGCCGTTGTCGATCGCGTGCTCGGAGACGTCGATGCCCTGCGCGTCCACCCCGCGTTCGACCAGCGAGCCGACCAGGATCCCCTTGGCACACCCGGCGTCCAGGGACGTCTTCGGCTCGAGGAGCGAGACCAGCCGGTCGGCGAGGCCGCCGAAGAAGCGGATCCAGTGCGGCTCGTTGACGTCGTACGTCGGGCCGGAGTAGTGGCTGTAGTAGTACGCGTCGTAGTCCTCCGACGACGTGCCCACCTGCCGGGCTGCACGCGCGGTGCCACTCTCGTCCGTGCTGGTCATGGGACTCCGATCGCGGGGCGGAACAGGCTGCCGAGTCTAGACGAGCCAGGCCCTGCCTCCCGGTCACCCTTCTGGCCACCCACCCCGTCACCCACCCCGTCACCCACCCGCGTACGCGGCGGGCTCGTAGCCGTCGAGGTCCGCGTAGTCCGCAGCGCTGACGACGGTGCACCCGGCGGCGAGCCGGCCGAGCCGGGAGGTTTCCGGCCGCGGCTGGCGCTGGACCTCGGCGGGCGGCCCTTCGACGTGCGCGAGGGCGCGCCCGACCCTGGCGCGGTCGTCGGCTGGGTCGGCCGCGTCCGACCCCAGCACCAGCAGCCGTCGGCCTGTCCCGGCGACCAGGGTCATCGCGCTCGGACCGGTTGTCGCAGCAGGGTGCAGCAGGACGGTGGCCCCGAGCCTGGCCTCGAGCACGGTGAACGCTGAGCTCCAGACGGCTCGCGGGCCGGACTCGCTGAACACCACCACGACCTCGACCTGCTCGGGTGGGTGCTGCTCCCTGAGCGCACGGACGCGATCGATCGTCCGGCCCCGCTCCGAGCGCGCGGCGATGACGAACGTCACACCTGGGGGCCGGTGCCGCGCCGCGGTCCGCAGCCGCTCCCAGTCGACCAGGTGCTGCGCGGAGGCGACGTCGAGCCACCAGGACGGCTGCGTCCGCGACAGGCTGGTCGTCACGGACGGGTCCACGTGCTCCAGCGCCGAGGCCACGTCGGTACGCGCCAACGGCCCTAGGTCCTGCACCCGCCAGTACCAGTCGAGGTCGCACCCGCGGACCAGCCCCTCGTCGAACGGGCCGGCTTCGTCGGCCAGGTCTCGGGTGACCAGCAGGCCGTTGATGTCGGCGCGCGGCCGGCCCTCGGACCTGCTCGCGTCCAGCGGCGGGCCCGCGTCGACCCAGTCCTTGCCGATCCGCCGCCGGGTCCGGGTCTGGACGGCCGAGGTGGCCGCGGCCCGCAGCGCGGCCACTGCGCCCTCGAGGTGGCCCGGTTCCCAGAGGTAGTCCGAGTCGAGGAAGGCGATGTAGGAACCAGTGGCCGCCGCCATGCCGACATTTCGTGCGGCCGCCACTCCGGTCGGTCCGTCGGCCGGTGTGGCCAGCACCCGGATGCGCGGGTCGGAGGCGGCCAGCAGCGCCAGGTTGGCCCCGGTCTCGTCGGTCGACCCGTCGTCGACGGCGAGCAGCTCCCAGCCGGGGTACGTCTGAGTCTGCACGGACGCGATCGCGGTGAGTACGTGCAAGGGGCGGTTGCGCACGGGCAGGACGACGCTGACGAGCGCGCCCTCGGGCGGTACCTGGCTGGGGTCCGGATCGGGGTGCAGCGGATGCGGTGCCGGCCAGGTGCCCGGCTCGAGCGCGAGGCAGCGGACGATGCTCCGGCGGGCGTCCGGCCAGCTCACGCCGCCGAGCGACAGCAGCGCGCGCCGCGAGGACCCCAGCGCGAAGAACCCCACGAGCCCGGGCAGGTCGGCGCGGATCGCCGTGGTCCGCGCGCGCTGCTTGACCTCGTTGAACAGCGGGTGCGGGTCGTGGTCACCGGTGGCGCCGCACAGGTAGCTCACCAGCGGGTCCTGCTCGACGGCCCGCCAACCGGTGGGGTCGAGGTAGGCAGGGTCGAACAGCGGGGACGGCGTCAGCCCGGAGACCCGTCCTCGCTCGAGGTAGTGGGTGATCGCCGCCCGGTCGTGCGGAAAGCTCTGCTCCGCCTGGAGCTCGTACCAGGCGCGGTCGAACACGCCGGAGCGCAGCACCAGCTGCTCAGGCGCGGCCTCGTGCGGCCTCCCGTCCGCGACCGGGAAGCCACGGACCCGCAGGGGGGCCAGGCTCGGCCGGCGCACTAGCCGATCTCCTCGTGGACGGGCGAGCCGCCGCGGGCGATCGCGATGGCTGCGCGGGTGCGTTCGATGTACTCGCGGACGCCCTCGAACTGCGCCGGGAAGCGCTCCTCGCACCGGGTCAGCATCGTGTCGGCGCCGTAGCCGCCCGGGTCGTCGCGCAGGACCTCGACCTTGACGAACGGCAGCGCGCTGTCCAGCGCCTTGTCCCAGTGCACGATCATCGGGTTGCCCTCGACTGGCTGCGACCCGGTCTTCAGGTCGAGGTACGAGCCGAGCGTGAAGCCGGCCGTACGCATCAGCCGGCTGAGGCCGAGCTCGTAGCGGTTGACCACGAGCCACCGGTTGGCCACCGGAGTCACGGCGTTCCAGAAGGCGCGCAGGAACGGCGAGCCGACCACCGGGGCCTCGAAGCAGACGAAGAACGACTGGATGTGCGGCTCGAACTGGCGGCTGAGCGCGACCCCCCAGACGTCGACGCCGGAGGCCGACATCTCGGCGAGGATCTGCTGGTAGGGCAGCAGCGGCCCCACGCAGCTGTCGTTGCTGATCAGGACGCGGTCCCAGCTCTGGGTACTGCTGGTGAGCTCGGGGAGGAGCCCGGCCCGCCAGCTGCAGAAGTCGTACCCCACGTTCTCGCGCTCGATCAGACGTCCGTACCCGGCCAGGGTGGCCCGTGAGCGTTCGGTCAGCGGCGCCGTCGAGACGACGACCAGCCGGTCGGCGACCGTGGCGAGCTCGCGCAGGTGGCGTTCGACGTGCGGGGCCACCAGGCCGTCGGGGTCGAAGTGGGCGAATGCTGCGAGCGTGCTCACGAAGCGGGGCCTAGCGCCGCAGGGACCGCGCGGCCTTGGCAGCGGCCCGGCCAGGTAGCGAGCGGCGGACCACCCGGTAGGCGTTGCTCTGCCGAACCCACTTCATGCCGGTGGGTGCTGGCCCCTTCGGAGGGAGCGGGCCCGAAGCGGCCCCGCCGTTCGCGAGCCGAGCCCGCTCCTTCGCCGTGGTGGCCGCGCTGCGGGTGAGCACCGCCGCGAAGGCGTCCGGCAGCGCGGCCCGCAGGGTCGCCGCGGGGTCGGCCGGGCCGCCCTCGGGCCGGCTGCACAGCCAGAAGGTCTCGTCTGGCAGCAGCCCCAGCAGCCCCATCACGCCGGGCTCGACGACGTCGCCGGGGGTGATGACGGTGACGATGAGCCCGGCCGCGCGCAACCGGTCCTCGAAGTCGTCCCCGTAGTAGCGGACGTGGTCGGCCTGGCCGAACCGGCGCAGCCGCTCGTCCGGTCCGGCCGAGGGGTCCTCGTCGGTGGGGATACCGCTGCGGTGGGGGACCTGGATGACCGCGATGCCGGCCGGCGACAGCGCACGGGCGATCTCGCGCATGGCCGCGGCGTCGTCGGGGATGTGCTCTAGCACGTGCATGCAGACCAGGAGGGCGACGCTGGAGTCGGGTACGGGTGCGTCCGTCAGGCTCGCGACGACGTCGACGATCCGGTTGTCCGCCTTGGGGTCGAAGTCCATCGCGAGGTAGCCGGCCAGCGCCGACGCCTTGAGCAGCGGTGCCGTCGCGCTCATCGGGGCCACGTCGAGCAGGATGCCTTCGCCCTTGGTCGCCGCGGCCAGCCCAGCGGCCACCAGGACCAGGAAGCGGTGCCGCTCGAGGGCGCCGCACGCACGGCAGCACGCGTCCTGCCGGTGCCCTCCCGGTCCAGGTCCGAAGCGGTCGCAGACCGCCCCGCACACGGTGCACACACGCAGGTCCGGCCGGGCGTCGGCGGCGGTCGCAGGCATGCCGGTTACCGTACCCCGCGTGGTGCTCCCGGCGGCGCGGGAAGCGTCGGCCAGGCAGCGCGCAGCGCCTCGTCCCACGGCCGCATCGGGGCCAGCCCCGTGGCCGACCAGGCGTCGTGGCCCAGCACCGACCAGGCCGGGCGGGGCGCGGGGCGCGGGAACGCCGCCGTGGTCGTCGCCTCGACCCGCGCAGGATCGGCGCCACAGAGCTCGAAGACCAGCTGGGCCAGTCCGCGCCAGGTCGTCGAGCCGCTCGAGGTGCCGTGGTAGATCCCGGCCGGAGAGCCCGCCTCGACCATCGCGACGACACGTTCGGCGAGGTCCATCGTCCATGTGGGCTGGCCGGTCTGGTCGTCGACGACGCTGACCGTGTCGCGCTCGCCCTCGAGCCGGCGCATCGTGGCCACGAAGCTCGGCCCGCTGGCGCCGTACAGCCAGGCGGTCCGGACGATCCAGGACCGGTCGGGCAGCAGCGCGCGCACGGCCCACTCACCCGCCAGCTTGGTACGCCCGTAGGCGCTGCGCGGCGCCGTCGGTGCGTCCTCCGGGTACGGCACCGTCGCGTCGCCGGCGAAGACGTAGTCCGTCGAGACCTGCACGAGGCCGGCTCCGCTGGCCGCGCAGGCGCGGGCGAGGTTGGCCGCACCGGTGGCGTTGACGGTGAACGCCTCGCCCTCGCGGGACTCGGCGTCGTCGACGGCCGTCCATGCCGCCGCGTTGACCACCATGTCGTGACCCTCGACGGCGGCCCGGACAGCGCGGGCGTCCGCGATGTCGAGCTCGGCCCGGGTGAGGGCGGTCAACGTACGTCCGCCGAGGGCGGCGACCAGGTCGGTGCCGAGCATCCCTCCAGCGCCGACGACCAGCCAGCTCACCGGGTGAGGGCGGCCCGTGCCTGCAGCGGCTCCCACCAGGCACGGTTGTCGGAGTACCACTGCACGACGTCGGTGAGCCCCTGCGCGAACGGGACCTCGGGCTGGTAGCCGAGCTCGTCGGCGATCTTGGAGATGTCGACGGAGTAGCGCCGGTCGTGGCCCTTGCGGTCCTCGACGTGGTCGACGCTGCTCCAGTCGGCTCCGCACGCCTCGAGCAGCATGCCCGTGAGTTCCTTGTTCGACAGCTCGGTGCCGCCGCCGATGTTGTAGACCTCGCCGGCCCGCCCACCTGCGAGCACGAGCGAGATGCCACGGCAGTGGTCGTCGACGTGCAGCCAGTCGCGGACGTTCAGCCCGTCGCCGTACAGCGGCACCCGGCCCCCGTCGATCAGCCGCGTCACGAACAGCGGGATGACCTTCTCGGGGAACTGGAAGGGCCCGTAGTTGTTGGAGCACCGCGTGACCACGACATCGAGCCCGTGCGTACGCGCGTAGGCCAGCGCGAACAGGTCGCTGGAGGCCTTGGCCGCGGCGTACGGGGAGTTGGGGGCCAGGCCGTGCGTCTCCGGCCAGTGGCCGACGTCGATCGAGCCGTACACCTCGTCGGTGGAG
>JANMWN010000266.1:0-2335 GCA_031394045.1 Sporichthyaceae bacterium | reverse complement strand
GCGCACCATCACGCGATCGGCGAGATGCACCTGCGCCAGCTCTTCGAGCAGGACCCCGACCGGGGTACGACGATGACGGCCCAGGCGGGCGACCTCTACCTCGACTACTCCAAGAACCGGTTGACCAAGCAGACGATCAGCATGCTCGTGGCGTTGGCCGAGAAGGCCGGGCTGCGCGAGCGCATCGACGCGATGTACGCCGGCGAGCACATCAACACCACCGAGGACCGCGCGGTGCTGCACGTCGCGCTGCGGATGCCGCGGGGCACCCAGCTCGTGGTCGACGGGCAGGACGTCGTCGCCGACGTCCACGAGGTCCTGGACCGGATGGGCGACTTCACCGACCGGGTCCGGTCGGGTGCGTGGACCGGCCGCACCGGCCGCCGGATCCGCGCGGTCGTCAACATCGGCATCGGCGGCTCCGACCTCGGGCCGGCGATGGCGTACACCGCGCTGCGCGACTACAGCGATCGCGCGACCACGTTCCGGTTCGTCTCGAACATCGACCCGACCGACCTGGCCGAGGCGCTGATCGGGCTGGACCCGGCCGAGACCCTGTTCGTCGTCGCGTCCAAGACGTTCACGACGCAGGAGACGCTGACCAACGCGCGTACCGCCCGCTCGTGGCTGCTGGCCGGGCTGGGACTGGCCGACGATGACGCCGACCCAACCAGCAGAGGCGCGGTGGCCAAGCACTTCGTCGCCGTCTCGACGCACGCCGACCGGGTCGCCGAGTTCGGCATCGACACCGCGAACATGTTCGGCTTCTGGGACTGGGTCGGCGGCCGGTACTCGTACGACTCCGCGATCGGGCTGTCGCTGATGCTGGCGATCGGGCGCGAGCAGTTTGCCGAGATGCTGGCCGGGTTCCACGTCGTCGACGAGCACCTGCGCACGACACCGTTCGAGCGCAACCTGCCGGTCCTGATGGGCCTGATCTCGGTGTGGTACATCAACTTCTTCAAGACCCAGAGCCAGGCGGTGCTGCCGTACAGCCAGTACCTGTCGCGGTTCCCGGCGTACCTGCAGCAGCTCTGCATGGAGAGCAACGGCAAGTCCGTGACCCGCGAGGGCGAGAAGGTCACCTGGCAGACCGGCGAGGTCGTCTGGGGCGAGCCGGGCACCAACGGGCAGCACGCGTTCTACCAGCTGCTGCACCAGGGCACCCGGCTCGTGCCCGCCGACTTCATCGGGTTCACCGCGCCCAACCACAACCTCGGGCAGATGCACGACCTGTTCTCGGCCAACTTCCTGGCCCAGCCACGCGCACTGGCGTTCGGCAAGTACGGGCAGGAGGTACTCGCCGAAGGCACCTCGCCCGAGCTGATGCCGCACCGCGTCATGCCGGGCAACCGGCCCTCGAACGTGCTGCTGGCGCCCAAGCTCACCCCGTCGACCCTCGGCCAGCTCGTGGCCACGTACGAGCACCGGGTCCTGACCCAGGGCGTCATCTGGGGGCTGGACTCGTTCGACCAGTGGGGCGTCGAGCTCGGCAAGGCGATGGCCAACCAACTCGCCCCGGTCCTGCTGGCCGAGGATGAGCCGGACACCTCGGAGCTCGACTCGTCGACCGCAGAGCTGGCCCGCCTGCTGCGGGCCGGTCGGCATGGATGACGGGTCGTCGCTGCCGATGCTGAGCCTGTACGACACGAGGACCCGCAAGGTCGAACCCATCGTCCCCGCACGCGCGGGCGAGCTGCGGCTGTACTGCTGCGGGCCGACCGTCTACCGGTACGCCCACGTCGGCAACCTGCGCACGTTTCTGCTGGGTGACCTGATCCGGCGGACCGCCGAGATGCGCGGGCTGCAGGTGGCTGTGGTGCAGAACATCACGGACGTCGGGCACATGGCGGACGACGAAGGGCT
The DNA here is from genome assembly GCA_031394045.1 of Sporichthyaceae bacterium. Taxonomy (GTDB): domain Bacteria; phylum Actinomycetota; class Actinomycetes; order Prado026; family Prado026; genus JANYIP01. Next base: position 469 of record JANMWN010000266.1, on the reverse strand, counting down.
TCCGGGCCGACCGGAAAGCACTGATGACAAGATGCTGCTGCAGGCTGGCGCCGAGGATCGCGGGCCGATGGAGGTCGCGCGCTTCTACGAGGCCGCGTTCCACGCCGACCTGGCCGGGATCGGGATCCGGCCGGCCGACGCGTACCCACGCGCGAGCGACTCGATCCCGTTGATGCTGACCATGATCGAAACCCTGGTCGAGCGCGGGCACGCGTACGTCGGGACCGACGGCTCGGTGTTCTTCGACGCCGCGAGCTTCCCGACGTACGGCGCGATCTCCGGCAACCGGCTCGACGCGCTGCGACCGGGCCACCGGTTCGACGGAGGGGTCGACGAGGCCAAGCGGTTCCACGCCGACTGGGCGCTGTGGAAGCACGCCGGTGAGCGCCGGCAGCTGGTCTGGGACTCCCCCTGGGGGCCGGGTTTCCCCGGCTGGCACATCGAGTGCTCGGCGATGTCGCTGCACTTC
>JANMWN010000262.1:0-39392 GCA_031394045.1 Sporichthyaceae bacterium | reverse complement strand
CTCGGGATCCCCAAGCTCCCGGTCGCCAGCAACAACGTGGCGATCCTGGACCGTACGACGCGGGCGCGGACCTGGTGGGCGTCTCCGACGTCGTGGCGCGTCGACACCCTGACCGGCACCGGCCAGGACATCACCTACGCGACGGCGATCGGTCACGGCAGCGTCCGGCAGTGGAGCTTCGAGAACAACACGGTGACCGACGTGGTCGTCGACCCCGCGCTCCGGTTCGCCCGTACCGACGACCTGGTCCCGCCACAGCTGGCCCGGCGCATCCTGGGCTGGATGGGGCCGACCGACAGGGTGGAGCCGCTCGCCGCCCGCCGCGTCGCGGGCATCGCTGCAGCAGGGGCGCGGATCGTCCCTGGCGACGTGCGAAGCTCGGTCGGGCACATCGACCTGTGGGTGGACCCGACGAACGGGCTCCCGCTCCAGGTCGACGTCTTCGCGGTGGGTGGCACCCGGCCCGTGCTGTCCAGCCGCTTCCTCGACGTGCAGCTCGGTCGTCCCGCCGCTGACGTCCTGGCGCCGACCTTCGTCCCGACCGCCCGGCAGCGGACCACCAGCACGCCCGACCTGCTGTCGCGGATCAGCGCCACCGGCAACGTGCAGCTCCCCGACCGGATCGGCGATCTCGACCGGGTGACTACCGGGGTGGTTCCGGTCGGCATCGGCACCTACGGCACCGGCTTCACGCGGGTCATGGTGGTGCCGATCCCGGGCCGGTTCATGGACGAGCTCTTCGACAGCGTCAGCAAGACCGGGACGAAGATCACCGTCGCGGGCGGAGAGGCCAGCCTTCTGGCCAGCCCGTTGGTCACCGTCATCGTCGCGAGGACGAGCATTGACGGGCAGGGGTTCCTGGTCGCGGGCACCCTGAAGCCGGCCGCGCTCCAAGCCACGCTCGTCACGCTGCTGGCGGCCCGATGATCGTCACGCACGGGCTCAGCAAGAAGTTCGGCTCCGTCCTTGCCGTCGACGGCATCGACCTCGATGTGCGCGCGGGTGATCGCTACGGCTTCCTCGGGCCCAACGGCTCGGGCAAGACGACGACGGTACGCGTGCTGCTGGGCCTGATCTTCGCCACCAGCGGCACCGCCGAAGTGATGGGGCAGCCCGTCCCCCGCGGCCTCAAGTCGGCGCTGCCGCAGATCGGCGCCCTGATCGAAGGTCCGGCGGCGTACCCGCACCTGTCCGGCCGGGCCAACCTCGAGCTGATCGACTCGTCGGCTCCCGGCGGGTCACGGGGCACCCGCCGTACCCGGATCGACGCCGCGCTGGAGCAAGTCGGGCTGGCCTCGGCCGGGCGCAAGCCGACCAAGGCCTACTCGCTCGGCATGCGCCAGCGGCTCGGCCTGGCCGCGGCCCTGCTCCGACAGCCGCAGCTGCTCGTGCTCGACGAACCGACCAACGGCCTGGACCCGCAGGGGATCCGCGAGGTGCGGGACCTGCTCATCACGATGAACGCGGCGGGCACGACGCTGTTCGTGTCCAGCCACCTGCTCGCCGAGGTGAAGCAGATGTGCATGCGGGTCGGGATCCTCGACCGCGGCCGGCTGGTGCTGCAGGACGAGCTCGAGACACTGCGGGCACCGACCGGAAGGGTCGTGCTGCGTACGCCGGACGTGGCCGCGGCAGTGACCCTGCTCGACGGCCGGGTCGAGCAGCGCGAGGGCGACCGGCTCGTCGTCGCGGGGCTCGCGCCCGAGGACCTGGTGGCCCGGCTCGTCGGCGGCGGCCTGCGGGTGCACGAGGTGGTGGCCGAGCGGCCGACGCTGGAGGAGGTCGTGCTGTCGGTGACCGGTGCCGGCAGCGACCGGGTCGACTCCGCCCGCGGCCAGGCCGGCCCTGACTCGGGCTCGGGCCCCGGAGTGGCGCCGTGATCCGGGTCGAGATCCGCAAGCTGATGCGGCGGCCGCGTACCTGGATCTCGATCTTCCTGCTCTGCCTGCTGCCGGCGATCGTCGCGATCCTGCTGCGGGTCACGCACCTCGGGCCACGACCCGGGGAAGGCCCAGCCTTCCTGTCGGCCGTGCTCGCCAACGGCGCGCTCTTCCCCGCGGCCGCGCTGGGGATCGTGCTGCCGCTGTTCCTGCCGGTCGCCGTTGCCGTGATCGCCGGGGACGCGGTGGCCGGCGAGGCGTCGGCGGGAACCCTGCGCTACCTGCTGGCCCGGCCGGTGGGGCGAACCCGGCTGCTCGTGGCGAAGCTGGCCTCGGTGCTGGTGTTCCTGCTCCTGTCGGTCAGCGCGGTCGCGGTTACGGCGTACTTCGTGGGGACCGGCCTGTTCGGCTCGGAGCCGGTGGCGACGTCGCTGTCCGGTGAGCCGCTCAGCACCAGCGAGGTGATCAGGCGGACCGCGCTGGTCGTGCTCTACATCGCCTGGTCGATGATCGGCGTCGCGTCCGTGGCGCTGCTGCTGTCGACCATCACCGACTCGTCGCTGGGCGCGGCACTGGGTGCGCTGGCGGTGCTGGTGCTCAGCCAGGTGCTCGTGACCCTGGACGCCGCGGGGGCGGTGAAGCCGTACCTGCCGACGCGCTACTGGCTCTCGTGGGTCGACCTGTTCCGCGACCCGATCCTGTGGAGCGACATCGAGCGCGGGGTACTCGTGCAGGGGGTCTACGTGGTGGTGCTGCTCGGCGTGGCCTGGGCCAACTTCATGACCAAGGACGTGACGAGCTGAGCGTGACGAGCTAGCCGGTACGAGCGCCGTCGGTCAGGAGCGGACGTCGGCGCAGTCGGCGTCCGACGGGGCGGTCATCAGTGGCGAATCGAGGGCGCGTAGCACCAGCCCCTGCACCGCCCGGTCGGTGGGCAGCTGCCCGTGCTCGACCTGCGCGTCCTTGCACACGTTCTGGACGACGATGTTCAGCGCACCGTCGAGGCTGGCCGAGTCCGGCGGCGTCACCACCTGGTCCTGGTCGGTCCAGATGCTCACCCACTGGGGGCCGGACACAGTCTCGCCGCCGGCGTTTAACGACTGGAGCAACGAGCTGGTGGGGGCCAGCTGCTGGCAGGCCGCAGGGCAGAGCGACCCGCCGAACGACGCCCCGAGCCCGGCGATGTCCGTGCCGTGGTCGGGCGACCCGAGCAGCACGATCCGCCGGGCGTGGGCGGCGCCGCCGAGCTCCTTGGCCCAGATCCTGGTGACCACGCCGCCCGCCGAGTAGCCGACGACGTCGACCGAGGGCGCTCCGTCCACCAGCGCCGCATCAGCCGCAGCCTTGAGCAACCCGGCCTCGACCCGCAGGTCGCCGGTGCCGTCGCCCGCGAGCTTGAGCACGGTGGCGGTGCGTCCGGTGGCGCGGAGCCGGGCCGCGAGGTTGTCGAGGCCTTCGGTGCCGCCGCCGTAGCCGGGGACCAGGATGACCGGGCCGAGCCGGGTCTGGTCGGTCGTCGGCGTCGCCTCGGAGGGCCGCCGGACGAGCACCACGAGCGCCACGAGCGCCATCACGAGCAGTACCAGCGCTCCGAACAGGAGCCGCCGGTTGGGCCCGCGGAGCGACAGGGCAGGCGGCACGGGCATGCCTGGACCGTACGCTCGACCCTGGAGGTGCACATGTGCAGGAGCATCAAGACGCTACGGCCCCCCTACACCGACGAGGTCGGCCCGGAGGACATGCACGCGGCCGCGCTGCAGTACGTACGCAAGATCGCGGGGATGCGGGCGCCGTCCAAGGCCAACCAGGAGGCGTTCGACGAGGCGGTGCGACGGGTGACCGAGGCGACCGATCAGCTGCTCGGGTCGCTCACCGTCGCCGGCTCGGCGGCCCAGCGGCGCTGAGTGTCGAAGTCCTCGAGCAGCCAGACGAGGGCGTTGGACGGGCGTACGGCGTAGAACACGTTGCGTACGTCCGTGGCCGCCGGGAGGTACTGCGCGTCTTCGTCCTCGGCGTACTTGGCGGCGAAGGCCGCGACGATGCCCGGGTGCTCGCTCGGGCGCCCGAGCGGTTCTGCCGTGCCCCGGATGATCACGACGTTGTCGCCGCTCTCGAGGTGGATCGTCAGCCGCGGGTCGCGCGTGAGGTTGCGCGCCTTGACCGTGCCGTCCTCGGTGAAGATCCAGAGCACCTCGTCGACGACCGCGCCCCAGACCGGCGCGGCGTGGGGGGAACCGTCGAGGCTGACGGTGCAGACCCAGTAGTTGCGCCAGGGTGCGAGCAGGGCGGCGACCTCGGTCCAGGTGAGCACGCCCGAATGCTGACACATCGGCGGCGCCTCCTAGGGTGTCGGCATGGACATCGAGGCGTTGCTCGCCGCTGACCGGGCGCACGTGTGGCACCCGTACGCGTCGGCGACCTCGCCACTGCCGGTGCTGCCGGTGGTGTCCGCGTCCGGCGTACGCCTGACGCTGGCAGACGGGCGCGAGCTGATCGACGGGATGGCGTCGTGGTGGTCGGCGATCCACGGCTACCGCAACCCGGTGCTCGACGCGGCCGTCACCGAGCAGGTCGGGGCCATGTCGCACGTGATGTTCGGCGGGCTGACGCACGAGCCAGCGGTCCGGCTGGCCGAGCGGCTGGTGTCGATCACCCCAGCGCCTCTGACGCGGGTCTTCTTCACCGACTCGGGCTCGGTCGCCGTCGAGGTCGCGCTCAAGATGGCCGTGCAGTACTGGTCGTCGCGGGGCGAGCCAGCACGTACCCGGATGCTGACCGTCCGGGGTGGCTACCACGGCGACACGCTCGGCGCGATGTCGGTGTGCGATCCGCAGACCGGCATGCACCGGCTGTTTCCTGGCCTGCCGCAACAACTATTCGCCGAACGGCCGGGGTGCCAGTTCGACGAGCCGCTGGCGGACCGGCACACGGCCGAGCTCGAAGGACTGCTGGTTACGCACAAGGGTGAGCTCGCGGCTGTGATCCTGGAGCCGGTCGTTCAGGGCGCGGGAGGCATGTACTTCTACTCCCCCGCGTACCTGGCTCGGGTGCGGGCACTGTGCGACGAGCACGACGTGCTGCTGATCCTCGACGAGATCGCGACGGGGTTCGGGCGGACCGGTGAGCTTTTCGCTTGCGAGCACGCAGATGTCGCTCCGGACATCATGTGCGTCGGCAAGGCGATGACCGGCGGGTACGTGTCGATGGGCGCGACCCTGTGCACCGAGGAGATCGCGACGGTCATCTCCGAGGGGCCGGCCGGGGCGTTCATGCACGGGCCGACGTTCATGGGGAACCCGTTGGCTGCTGCGGTGTCGCTGGCCAGCATCGACCTGCTGCTCCGCCAGCCCTGGCAGGCCAACGTTCGCCGCATCTCGGCGGGCCTGACTGGCGGGCTCGCGGGTGCACGAGGGCTGCCGGGCGTCGGGGACGTACGCGTGCTGGGGGCGATCGGCGTGATCGAGCTGACCGACCCGGTGGACCTGCGCGAGATCACGCCGCTGCTGGTCGAGTCGGGCGTGTGGGTACGTCCGTTCGGGCGGCTGGTCTACGCGATGCCGCCGTACGTGATCGACGACGCCGACCTGGCCCAGCTGACGTCGTCGATGGTTGCCTGCGTCGCGGCGGTGGCGCGATGAGCATGGAGCTGCAGGACCTGGGGTACGAGCACTGGGTCGTGCGCGAGCTGGAGACGCAGGTGCAGGCCGAGTACGTCCGCCGCTACGGCGGGCCGGACGAGACCGTGATGGACCCGGCTACGTTCGCTGCGCCGATGCGGGGCGCCTTCCTGGTCGGCTGGGTCGGCGGCGTACCGGTCGCGATGGGCGGGATCCGAGCGCACGGCGCCGATGCCGAGATCAAGCGGATGTACGTGCCCGACTCGCAGCGGGGCAAGGGGTACGCACGAGTGATGCTGGCCGCGTTGGAGGACGCCGCCCGCGCGGCCGGCTACCCGCAGATCATCCTGGAGACAGGCACCGCCCAGCCTGAGGCCATCGCGCTCTACCAGTCGAGCGGCTACGCCGCGATCCCCGGCTTCGGACACTACAAGGACAGCCCGCACAACCGCTGCTTCGCCAAGCTACTGGGACCCAGCTGACCCGTGCCCGGGGCGCGCGCTCCAGGTGGGTTGGCCCAAAACGGCGCCGACTGGCCGGGGTACGGGCCAATCGGCGTCGGTTTCAGCAAAAGGGGTGGGGGCTACCCGCAGCGGGCTACCTAGCGCGAGCGGGTGGGGCGGCCACCGCTGGGGCGGCCCGGGCTGGCGCCGTACCCGGAACGGGCCGGACGGTCCGTGCGCTCGGTGCGCTCCGGTCGGTCGGTACGGCTGCCCGCGGAGGGACGCCCGCCCGAGGTCGGCCGGCCACCGCTGAACGAGCGGGAACCGGAAGACGAAGGACGCGGGCTGCCGTAGCGCGAGGTGGCCTCGCCGCCGGCCGGGATCTGCGGCAGCGGGATGCCACTGGGACGACGTGCGCCGGTGAGGTCGCTGAGGCCGATGTCGCCGGGGCGCACCCGGGTACGCAGGGCCTTGACGCCGGCCTTGCGGGTCATCGAGTCGACCTCGCGCTCCTGGTGCGGGAGCACGAGGGTGACGACGGTGCCGGTCTCGCCGGCGCGGGCGGTACGGCCGGCGCGGTGCAAGTAGTCCTTGGAGTCGCCCGGCGGGTCGACGTGGACGACAAGGCCGACGTCGTCGACGTGGATGCCGCGAGCCGCGACATCGGTGGCGACCAGGACGGGGACGGTGCCCTCGCGGAACTCGGCGAGGGTCTTGGTACGCGCGTTCTGGCTGCGGCCACCGTGCAGCACACCGGCAGGCACACCCTGCCGACGGAGCACCGTGGTGAGGCGGTCGGCGCCGTGCTTGGTGCGTACGAACATGATCGTGCGGCCCTCACGGCCGGCGATCTCGGCGGTGACGGCGGCCTTGTCGTCGTGGGCGACGAGGAGGAGGTGGTGGTCCATCGTGTCGACCGACGCGGTGGCCGGGGCGACCGAGTGGGTCACCGGGTTGTCGAGGTACTTGCGCACCAGGCCGTCGACGCCGCGGTCGAGCGTGGCCGAGAAGAGCAGCCGCTGGCCGCCCGGCTTGACCTGGTCGAGCAGCTCGCTGACGGCGGGCAGGAAGCCCATGTCAGCCATGTGGTCGGCCTCGTCGAGCACGGTGATCTCGACATCGTCGAGGTTGCAGGCACCCTGACGGATCAGGTCCGAGAGCCGGCCCGGCGTGGCGACGACGATCTCGACACCGCGACGCAACGCGTCGATCTGCTTGGGGAACGAGGTGCCGCCGACCACGACCTTGAGGCGAAGCCCGACCGCGCGGCCCAGGGGCTCGAGCGCGTCGTGGACCTGCATCGCGAGCTCACGGGTGGGTACGAGCACGAGGCTCAACGGGTACGTGGAACGGGCCCTGCGACCAGCGAGCTGGGTGACCAGCGGGAGGCCGAACGCCATGGTCTTGCCGGAGCCGGTCTGGCCGCGGCCGAGCACGTCGCGGCGAGCGAGTGCGTCCGGGATTGTGGCGACCTGGATGGGGAACGGAATGTCGATGCCACGACGGGCAAGGACAGCGACGAGCTCAGGGGCGATCCCGAGCTGGGCGAACGTGGGGACAGAACCCTCGAGCTGAGGGGAGGCAACAGACATGAAAAAAGAAGAACCTCTCGAGTGACCATGGCGCGTCACGAGAGGTCGGTCAGGCTCAGCAGCCGGACGGTTGACCTGGACGGGCCCGGCACGCCAAGTGCGCGCCGTGGGAGTTGCTAGGGAAAGAGTAGCCGCTCGCGGCGCTGCTCAACGCCACAGCGCCCCGCTGCGGTCCTCGACGATCGAGTTGCCACCGTCGACGACGAGCATCGTGCCGGTGACGTATGAGGCACCCGGCGAGGCCAAAAACCCTGCTGCAGCAGCAACTTCTGCCGCACTGCCGGGACGGCCGACGGGTGTCGCCCGGCCCGAGGCGCGCTCCTCGTCGGTCGCGGACTCGGTGTCGATCCAGCCAGGTGTGACGGCATTCACAGTGATGTTGTCGCGTCCCAGCTCGATCGCGAGCGCCCTCGTCAGGCCCAGCATTCCGGCCTTGGCGGCGCTGTACGGAGCGGAGTCGGGCATCGAGACCATCGGTCCCGTCACCGAAGAGATGTTGACGATGCGGCCGTACCCGTTGGTACGCAAGGCCGGAACGGCCGCGCGGCAGACGAGGAAGGCGGTCGTGAGGTTGCGCGCCATCGCGTCGTCCCAGCCGCTCCGGCTCACGTACTCGAGCGGGCCGCTCGCGTCCGCGCCGGTCGCCACCAAGACCATGCCGGCGTTGTTGACCACGATGTCGAGGCGGCCCCACGCCGCCTCGGCGGAAGCGACCAGATCGGCGGCTACCTGCTCGTCGGTGAGGTCGCCGATGAAGGCTCGCGCTGTCAGGCCCTGGCCGGTGAGCTCGGCGACGCGATCGTGGATGCGGTCGCTGGTCGCGGCGAGCAGGACGTTGGCGCCCTGCTCGGCCAGGAACCGCGCGATGGCGAAGCCGATCCCGGTCGCGCTGCCGGCCCCCGTGACGATCGCGACCTGGCCCTGCAGTGCCCCGCTCATCCGGTCGCGCCGGTCAGGTCGCGCTCGAAACGCAGCCAGCCACCGACCGCGAACGCAGCCAGCTCGATCTCGGCGGCTCCCCCTGCCGGGTCCGGGTCCGGGGCGAACAGCCGGAGCACGCCACTCTCGATCGTGTAGCGCGACACGTCGTACGTCCGGTTGATCCCGTCGGAGAGGTCGACGTAGAGGCGGATCGTCGGCGCGGCGCCCTCGGTCGTCACAGGTAGAGCCCCGTCCCAGCCTCGCCGACGCGGGTCGAGGCCACAGCGTGCACGTCGCGCTCGCGGAGCAGGACGTACGTGCAGCTGTGCAGCTCGACCTCGGACCTGTCCTCGGGCTCGTACAGGACGCGGTCGCCGATCTCGACGGTACGCACGCTCTGCCCGACCGCCGCGACGCGGGCCCAGGCCAGCCGCTTGCCGACCTGAGCCGTGGCGGGGATCAGGATGCCGCCGCTGGACTTGCGGTCACCGGCGCCGACCTCCTCCTCGACCAGGAGCCGGTCGTGCAGCAGCTTGACCGGCAGCGTCTCGTCCACCACGCCAACCTATCGCCTGGCCTGCCGATCGGCCGGCAGGCCTACCAGTATCGGGAGCCGGGTGGGCCCTTGAAGGGGCCGACGACGTCGTCGGTGATCCAGCCACCGTAGAAGTCGCCCTCCTGCGGGCGGACCACCTCGCCGTCGACGGTGCAGCTGTCCATCAGCGCCGGGTACAGCGACACGTGCTCGCGCAGGGACCCGTAGCCCGGCGTCGGCTCCGGGAAGACCCAGGCCGCCCGGGCCGCGCGTACGCCGCCGGCGGTGACGTCGAGATAGCGCGCGACGCCCTTCCACTCGCAGTAGGAAGTGCCGGACACGGGCAGGAAGGCCTCGGCCAACGCGTCGGCCAGCGGGAGGTACCAGGCAGGTGGATGACTGGTCTCAAGCACCCGGAGCGCTGCGACGGTGTCGACCACGATCACGCCGCCGAGGGTGACGACGACCCGCTTGGACGAGGGCTCGAGCCTGGGCGGCCGCGGGTAGTCCCACACCGACTCCTGCCCAGGGGCGGGCGGGACCGGGACGACGCCAGGAGGGAGTCTGCGCACGCGGTCGCGGGAGCCTAGAGCTTGCGGCGGCGGATGAAGTACGTGACCAGGATCAGGCCGGCGCCGGCCACGATCGCCGCACGCCGCGGGTCGAGCGAGCCGTCCGGGCGGCGGACGATGCCGATGGCCCGGTCCTTGGCGGCCTGGATCAGGTTGGCCGGTCGGAGCTTGTTCTCGAGCGTGTCGAGGGTGCTGGCGAGCGAGTCGCGCGCCTGCACGATCTCAGCCTCGATCTGCTCCGGCTTGCGAGCGGTCTGCTCGGTCACGACGCTGTCTCCTCCGGCTCGAACGGCAGGGCCTACCGTACGACGTGAGCGCGCGCCGGCGCACCAGGGCCGGCACGCCGTCGCATGATCGAGCAGACCAGAAGCCTGCTACTCGGCCTCGGTGGCGAGCGGGGAACGCAGGTTCGCGCTCCACTTCTCCTCGATCCGGCCGAACCGCCAGATGCCGAGGGCGATGATCCAGGTCAGGACGAAGAGCCCCACGATCGCGAAGCCGACGGAGTTCAGGTCGAGGTTGCCGATCGCGGCCAGCGGCCCGGACTCGAGGTTCAGCTTCTCGGTGAGGATCGAGATCAGCTCGATGGTGCCGATGATCAGGGCGACGGCGACGGACAGGCCGGTGATGGTGATGTTGTAGTAGACCTTGCGAACCGGCTTGGAGAACGCCCACCCGTACGCGAAGTTCATGAAGCAGCCGTCGATGCTGTCCAGCAGGCTCATCCCGGCGGCGAACAGCACGGGAAGCGTCAGGATCGCGTACCAGGGCAGGCTGAACGCAGCAGCGCCGCCGGCGATGACGAGCAGCCCGACCTCGGTGGCGGTGTCGAAACCGAGGCCGAAGAGCAGGCCGACCGGGTACATGTGCCACGACTTGGTGACGCCCTTGGTCGCGCCGCCGAGGATGCGGTTCATGAACCCGCGGTTGTTCAGCTGCTCCTCGAGGGCGACCTCGTCGTAGTCACCGCTGCGCATCTGGCGGAACACCTTGAGGATCCCGAACAGCACGATCAGGTTGAGGATCCCGATCAGGTACAGGAACGTGCCGGACACCGCGGTCCCGACCAGGCCGGTCATGCTGTGCAGGGTCGAGGAGTCGTTGCTGACCTGGCCCGCTAGCGCCTTGACCCCGAAGGACAGCAGCAGGCAGAGGATGAAGACGATGCTCGAGTGGCCGAGGGAGAACCAGAACCCGACCGAGACCGGCCGCTTGCCGTCGGCCATCAGCTTGCGGGTGGTGTTGTCTATGGCGGCGATGTGGTCGGCGTCGAACGCGTGCCGCATACCCAATGTGTACGCCGTCAGCCCCAGCCCCGCGCCGAAGACCTGGGTCGAGCTCACCTGGTAGTGCGCTGGGGCGACGACGCCCAGCAGAACGCCCCAGCCGACGATGTGCAGCAGCGCCACGAAGGCGGTCATCCCGGCAACGGCGAACCACTCGCCCCGGGTGAGCGCGGCCCGGACGCGGGCCACGCGAGACTCCGCGGGGAGCAGGGCGGTGGTGGTCATCGGGGTCCCATCTCGGCTCGTGACCCGCAGGGGGTCGTACGTACTGGGCTAGGCGCAGTCTCGTGGTTATTGCCATTGCTTCGCAACAGTGGCGCGTTGTCGACTCTCGGTGCTTCTGGCGGTGCGGTAATGGTCGCGAGGCTGCTTCGGAGCTGGGGCCGGCTCGGATTGCCGGTCGCACCCCGTCTCCGTAGCCTGGCGCCTCACCAGCCATTCCGCATCCGGAGGACCACATGACCGTGAGGTTGCAGCCCGGCGAGGTCGCTCCAGACTTCACCCTCGTCGACGACTCGGGCGCGCCTGTGGGGCTCGCCGGCTTCCGCGGCCGACGCGTCGTGCTGTACGTCTACCCGGCCGCGATGACGCCCGGGTGCACGACGCAGGCGTGCGACTTCAGGGACAGCCTCGACGCGCTGCACGCCGCGGGGATCCAGGTGCTCGGGCTGTCCCCCGACAAGCCCGAGAAGCTGGCGAAGTTCCGGGCGCGTGACCACCTGACGTTCCCGCTGCTGTCCGACCCGGACAAGACCACCTTGACGGCGTACGGGGCCTGGGGCGAGAAGCAGCTGTACGGCAAGACGGTCATCGGCGTGATCCGGTCGACGTTCGTGATCGCCGCAGACGGCACGCTCGCGCTGGCGCAGTACAACGTCAAGGCGACCGGGCACGTGGCCAAACTTCGCCGGGACCTCGGCCTAGGCTGATCCCCGAGCGGGAGTGGCGTAACTGGCAGCCGCGCCAGGTTTAGGTCCTGGTGCCCGAGAGGGCGTAGGGGTTCGAGTCCCCTCTTCCGCACGTTAGGCAATCAGTCGCACTCAGGGACACAGCCGTACGCACAGACACCGCCGCACGTCAGCCGAGAGTCAGCCCCGGACCAGCCGGGTCAGGCTGGCCCGGCCGGTCGTGGGCTGGGTGCCCGGCCCGGCCGCCCGGTCGGCCAGTGTCGCCGCAGCGGTCGCTGCGCCGTCCGGCACCGGCTGCGGCAGAGGTGCGCAGAAGGTGTCGGCGCCGTAGCCCGGCTTGCGCTGGGGCAGCTTGCCGGTCGCCAGGTACGAAGCGATCTGGTTGTCGACGCAGGCGTTGCCGAACAGGGTGCCGGCGTGTGTGGTGCCACCGGGCTCGGCAATCAGGGACGCGTTCGGGAAGAGGTGGCGTACCCAGAGGCTGCCCTCGTACGGCGTCGCGGCATCAAGGGTCTCGTCGATCATCAGGACGCTCTTGACCTTGCTGCCGTCGACCTTGACCGGCGTTCCGGCCTTGGCCGGCCAGTACAGGCAGGCCGCGTTGTACCAGGCGTTGGACCAGGTCTCGAACGGCGCGATCTTGTAGGTGGCCCAGTTGTCCTTGCGCCACGTCGACCACTTCTGCGGCCACTGCGCGTCGGTGCACTGGGTGGCGTCGTACATCGCGAAGCCGTTGTCGTCGCCGGGGCCGTCGGTGCCCTCGTACTCCGCCACCAGCGTGGCGCCGTCATGGTCGTTGACCCAGCCGGCGAAGACGCCACCGAGCTCGGTCCAGGTGAACTGGTAGTAGCCGGCGGTCAGGAAGATGTCGTTCCACTCGCTGCCGCCTACGACACCCTCGGCCGGGTTCCTGTAGAGCGCTGCCTGCTCGGCGTAGAACAGCCGGCTGACCGCCTTGGCCGTCTTGCCCAGGTGATAGACGCTGTCGTACCTGGCCAGCCAGCCGAACCAGATGTTGATGTTGCGCTCGAAGGCGATGTCCTGCGCGAGGTTGGCCTGGTACCAGACACCACGCGGGTCGACGGTGCTGTCGAGGACCATCCGGCGCACGTGCGTCGGGAAGAGCGTGCCGTAGACCTGGCCGAGGTAGGTGCCGTACGAGAAGCCGAAGAAGTTGATCTGCTTCTGCCCCAGCGCGATCCGGATCTGGTCCATGTCCTTGACGCTGTCGATCGTCTTGACGTGCTGGATCAGGGCGGGCTGCGCCTTGCCGCAGGACTGGGCGTACGACTTTGAGATCGCCAGCCACTTCTGGGCCAGGCCCGGGCTCTTGGGGATGTAGGGCAGGCGCGGACCCTGGAAGAAGTCAGGCTGGCAACTCAGCGCCGGGATGCTCGAACCCACGCCACGCGGGTCGAAGCCGATCCAGTCGTACGTCGTGGCCGAGGAGCCGGGGACGTACTGCCCGAGCGAGGACAGCGTCAGGCCGGAGCCGCCGGGGCCGCCCGGGTTGGTGATCATGATCCCTTGGTACTTCGCCGCCGAGCTCGTGTGTCGGACCATCGAGACGGCGAGCTGGATCTTGTCGCCCTTGGGGTGGCTGTAGTCGAGCGGGACCGACAGGTATCCGCAGACGCCGCCGATGCTCGCCAGGCCCGGGTCAGCGCAGGTCGACCACTTGATCGAGCCCGCAGCAGCCGACGGCGCGGCCGAGGCACTCACGATCGGGACGGCCGCGAGTGTGCCGGCAGCCAGTCCAGCAGCAGCGGTGAGAGCGATGATCTTGCGCACTGGTGACCCCTAAGTCGCACGAGCCTTGCCCGGACGGCCGCCTCGACAGGGGTGCCGTGCTTGCACACTCCCCCACTCCCCGGACCGATGCAACCGATCTGGCAAACCTGTGGACAGACCGCCGCCCGGACAGACCTGTGCAGCCACTGAACGTAGCCCGTCATTGACGGAGGGCGAGCGAAGGGCGAGCCCAGCCTCACCCCAGGGTCAGCCGAGGGCGATGTCGAACTCGTTGCCCTCAGGGTCGGCCAGGGTGCGCCAGGTGAACCCCTCGAGCGTCCGCTCCACCCCACCGGGCCACGAGCCACCCATCTCGACGACGCGGGCGGTCGCCGCCGCGAGGTCGGTCACCGAGACGTCCACGTGCATGCGCGTCTTGCCCGCCTTGGCCTCGGGTACGCGCTGGAAGCAGAGCACTGGGGTCCCGTCGCCACCCTTGAGGAAGACGTACCGGCCGTCGTCCATCTCGGTGTCGACCTCGGTGCCCAGGAGCTCGGCCCAGAACGCGGCCAGCCGGGCCGGCTCGATGCAGTCGACCGTCGCGAACAGGAAGGTGCCAACGCCCACGGCTGCGGCTTCTCTCTGGTAGTGGTGCTCGGGACTGCCCGCTGGTGGACGGGACTGCCTTCTGGTGGACGGGGCTACGCAGTGGCAGGGGCTACTGAGTGGCAGGGGTGCCGGTGCCGCCCGTGCACGCGGAACCCGGCTCGGGCGCCTGCTGACCCTGCTCGTACGCCTTGATGAACTTCTCCAGCCGCGGGTCGTCGGCGTTGTCGAGGAAGACCTGCTTGCCCCACGCGCTCGCCACCACCGGCGCCGGCAGGTTCGGGTACGGGCTCACGATCAGGTAGAGGTGGCCCTTGGCCGTCGCGGCGAGCTTGGCGATCTGGTCGGCCGGAAGGGTGGGCTGGTAGGTGATCCAGACAGCGCCGTGCTCGAGCGAGTGCACGCCGTTGCCGTCCGCGATGGGCGAGGTGTAGACCCCGCAGTTCTGCCAGATCGCGAAGTGGTCGCCCCCCACCGGCGGTGTCTGCGGGTACTTCACCGTCGTGGTCACGTGGTTGCGGGTCAGTCCGGTGTACGTCTTGAGCGCGTCGATCTTGGTCGCATCGTTGGCATGCACGATCACCAGGACGGTGCCGATGACGATCGCGAGAAGCACCGGGATCGTGATCCCTGCGATCAGGAGCTGGCGCTTGCGGTCCTGCGCGGCCTGCTCCTTTCGGATCTCCTCGAGCCGGGCCTTGCGGTCCTGGCTGGCGTGGTGCTTCTTCGACACGAGTGCTCCAGTGCAGTTCCGACGGGGTACGGGCGGACGGACGTTATCCCCATCCTGCCCGACGGGGAGGTTATCCACCGAGACCGGGATGGGTGTCGACGTCGTGGAGTCGGCCCGCAGAGGATGCAGAGGCCCAGCCGTCCGCCGGCTCCTGAGAGGCCCCGCCCTTGACCAGCCCGACCGAACCCACCGGCCCGACCATCCTGTCCACACCCGACCAGCTCGACCAGATCGCGGCCCGTACGACCGATCTGGGCCACCGGGTCGACGAGGTGAGCGCCGCGGTCTGGGCTGCCCTGGACGACCTGGGTTCCGCCGTGCCCGGCTCGGCCGCGGCGGCGACGGCTCCGGGGGCCGGCTCCGCCGTCGCCGAGGTGCTGGCCGCCGAGGCCGCGCGGCTGCGGTCGCTCGGCCGTTCGATCGCCGCCGCTGCCGCGTCGTACCGGGACAACGAGCAGGCTCTCGCGCGCCGAGCCGGAGGTCTGGCGTGACCGGCGCGACCGCGGCCGCGACCGTGCTCGGCTGGCAGCCGGAGCGGCTGACATCGGCCGGCGGCCAGCTCGAACGGCTGGCCGAGGAGACCTTTGCGGTGACCGCGGGGCTGGACGCCGGGGTGCGTGGGCACCTGGTCAACCGCCGCTGGCGCGGTCCCGCTGGGGCAGCCGCGCTCCAGGTGGTCGAACGGCGTGCTCAGGTGCTGCGCCGTACCGCCGCCCAGCTGGCGACCGCAGGGCGAGGCTTGGTCGAGGGTGCGCTGCGCCTGGCCCGTGCCCAGGGGGACCTGCGGCTCACGGTGGACCGGGTCCGGTCCGAGCCTCGGCTCGCGTACGAGGGCTCGGGGGCGGTGTCCGTCGACTGGGGTCTCGCGGCTCCCCGGATCTTGGCCGAGGGTCCGTTCGCAGCGGTCGACCTGGCTCGGCTGACCAGGCTCGCGCACGACCTCGGCGCCCGTGTCTCCGAGGCAGTCGAGCAGGCCCTGCGGGTTGATCGCGAGTGCGCGGCATCGCTCTCGTCGCTGGCGAGTGGGCTCCGGGCGACGATGCGGGTGGACGAGCCGGAGCAGCTGCGTGCCGACCTCTGCGCCGGGCTCGGGCTGCCGGGTGCCAGCTGGCTGGCGCACGTCCCGACGACCGATACCGCGCCCGAGGCGGTCGCCGACTGGTGGGCGGTGCACACGCCCGCCGAGCAAGAGGTGCTGATCGCCCGCCGGTCGACCCAGTCCCTCCTGGGCGGGCTGAACGGCCTTCCCGTGAGCGTCCGCGACCGGGCCAACCGGTTCGTCCTGGCCGAGCGTCTCGGGGAGTACTCAGCCGCACTCGGGCGGCTCGAGGAACGACTCAGGGGCGCCCAGGGACCTGACGTCGGTGAGCTGCTCAAGCAGCGCGCCCAGCTCGTGGCCGCACACGGGGTCGACCAGCGCGTGGCCGCCGCCCTTCGCGCTGCCGCGACCTGGCTCGACCCGATCACCGCGCAACCGGTGCGGTGCGAGCTCCTGACCTACGAGCCGATGCGGTGGAGCGGCAAGGGACGGGTGGCGCTGGCCCTCGGAGGCGTCGACTCGGCGGCTGATGTGGCGTACGTCGTGCCGGGCATGGGCGAGCGGGTCGACCCCGACCTGGCCGGCCTCGTCGGAAGCGTGCGCAACCTCCACGACGCCGCCCGCCGGCTGGTACCGCGCAGCTCGGTGGCCGTCGTCGCGTGGCTCGGGTACGACACGCCGGGCTGGGCTCAGGTGGCCTTCGACGGCCTCGCTCGGGCTGGCGCGACGTTGCTGGGCAAGGACATCGACGGGCTGCGGGCAAGCCGCCGCGGTCCGGACCCGGCGCACGTGACCGTGATCGGGCACAGCTACGGCAGCACAGCCGCCTCGGTGGGTGTCCGCCAGGCAGTCTCGTCCGTGGACGAATTGGTGTTCGTCGGCAGCCCTGGCGTCCTGGCCGGGCACGCCACAGACCTTCCGGTCCCCCCGGGGCACGTGTGGGTCGGCGCTGCGAGCGGCGACGAGGTCAGCCACCTCAGCCGGTTCGGGACCGACCCGGCCGCCGTCGACTTCGGCGCCCACAGGTTCCCCGCGGAGGCGCCGCCAGGCACGGCGCCTTTCGGTCAGCACACCCGCTACTTCGACCGGGGGTCGTCCTCACTGCTCAACCTCGCCCGGATCATCACGGGGGCCGGCAGCACCGTGCCGGTGGCTCCGGGCCGCAGCGACTCGGGCTTCCTCGGCGTGGCTGAACGGCTCGCCCTGACGCTACCCGCAGTCCCGGTGCTGCCGCTGCTCGCGGTCGTCCCCGCCCTGCCGGGCTTCCCCCTGGAGCCGGTCGTCGGGGTCGACCCGACCTTCGGCGACCCTGCCCGTGACTATTCGTGACTGTTCGTGACTGTTCGTGACTAGGCGGACGGCGAGTCGAGGCGCCCTTCGGCCAGCAGCTCGGCGACCAGCGGGACGAGCGCCCGCAGCGCCCGGCCGCGGTGGCTGGCCGCGTCCTTCTCCCCGGCCGACATCTGCGCCGAGGTCCGCGACTGGCCCTCCGGCACGAAGATCGGGTCGTAGCCGAACCCGTTGTCCCCCAACGGCACGCGCACGAGCCGCCCTGGCCAGTGACCCTCGGCGACCCGCTCGAGACCGTTCGGCAGGGCCAGTGCAGCGGAGCAGTGGAACGCCGCTCCGAGCCGCTCGTCCGCGACGTCGGCCAGCTGCGCCAGCACGAGCTCGAGGTTGGCCCGGTCGTCACCGTGCCGACCTGACCATCGCGCCGAGAACACCCCCGGCATGCCGCCGAGCGCGTCCACGCAGAGACCGGAGTCGTCGGCCACCGAGGGCAGGCCGGTCGCGGTTGCGACCGCGTGCGCCTTGAGCAGGGCGTTGTCCGCGAACGTCACGCCGTTCTCGACGACGTCCGGCACGTCCGCGAAGGCCTCGACCCCGACGAGGTCGACGGCCAGGCCGGACTCCTCAAGGATGCGGCTCAGCTCGACGACCTTGTGTTGGTTGCGGGTCGCCAGCACCAGACGGGGGTAGCCCACGATCAGGCGGTCCGCGGGGGGAGCGGCAGCTCCAGGGCGGCACTCTGCAAATTGGTCAGGTCACGGCAGCCACCGACGGCAAGGTCGAGCAGCCGGTCGAGCAACGCCCGGTCGAACGGGGCTCCCTCCGCCGTACCCTGCACCTCGACGAACTGGCCGTCGCCGGTGACCACGACGTTCATGTCGGTCTCGGCGCGGACGTCCTCGGTGTACGCCAGGTCGAGCATCGGGTCCCCGTCGACGACCCCCACCGAGATCGCCGCCACGGATCCGGTCAGCGGCTGGGCCGTGGCCTTCACCAGGCCCTGCGCCCGCGCCCACTCGACGGCGTCGGTGAGCGCGACGTACGCCCCGGTGATGGCCGCGGTGCGCGTACCGCCGTCGGCCTGGAGCACGTCGCAGTCGATCACGATCGTGTTCTCGCCGAGCGCCTTGTAGTCGACGACCGCGCGCAACGAACGACCCACCAGCCGCGAGATCTCCTGGGTACGCCCGCCGACCCGGCCCTTGACCGACTCCCGGTCCGAGCGGGTGTTCGTCGACCGCGGGAGCATTGCGTACTCGGCGGTCACCCAGCCCTCGCCGCTGCCCTTGCGCCACCGCGGGACACCGCCGGTGAAGGACGCGGCGCAGAGCACCCGGGTCCGGCCGAACTCGACGAGGACCGAGCCCTCAGCGTGGTCGAGCCACCCCCGGGTGATCGTCACGGGACGGAGCTGGTCATGGGTGCGGCCGTCGATGCGCGGCGTGGTCGAGGACATGCGCCGAGCCTAACGGCGGCCCACGAGCCGCCGACCTACACCTCGTACGTCGCACCGGCGACCGCCATCTCGCAAGCCCGCCCGAAGCCTTCCTCGGCCTCGGCGCGAACCTGCGAGCGGTCGTTCCAGGGCGGCACGTGCGTCACGACCAGGCGGCGTACGCCGGTGGAGCGGGCCAGCTCGCCGGCCTCGCGACCGGTCAGGTGCAGGTCGGGCGGATGGTCGCCGCCGTGCAGGTACGACGCCTCCGCGAGGAGCAGGTCGGCGCCCTGGGCGAGCGCCGCGACCGACGCGCTCGGCGCGGTGTCGGCGGTGTAGACCAGCGACACGCCGTCGGCCTCGAGGCGTACGGCGTAGCACTCGACCGGGTGGATGGTCCGGCACGCCGTGATCGCGAACGGCCCCACCTGGGTCGCGCCCTCGGTGACCTCGTGGAAGGTGAACACCTCGGCCAGGACCTCGGGCCGCACATGACCGTGCGAGTGCGCGACGTGACCGGCGATGCCCGCGGGGCCGTACACGTCCAGCGCCGGCATAGCGCCCCCGGGCCGGTAGCGCCGCGCGACGTAGTAGGTGGTGAGGTCGGCGCAGTGGTCGGCATGCAGGTGGCTGATCCAGACCGCGTCCACCTCGTCGAGCCCAATCGCCCGCTGCAGGGGGCCGACGCTGCCGCTGCCCAGGTCGAGCAGCAGGGCGAAGTCCCCGGACTGCACGAGGTAGCACGAGGCCGCGGAGTCGGGACCGGGGAAGGAGCCGGAGCAGCCTACGACGGTAAGTCGCACCTCAGGCCCTGACCGCGAAGTCGGCCACCCCGACGCTGCCGATCTCAGGTCCGAGGAACCTGCGGCCGAGCCGGGCGAAGTCGTCGGGGTCGCCGGTAGCGAGGAACTGGTGGACCGGCGCCGGCAGCTCGGGCGGGCGCAGCAGACCCTGGGTCGAGAGGGTCCGGTAGACGTCCTTGGCCGTCTCCTCGGCGCTGGACACCAAGGTCACGTCGTCCCCCATCACGAACGACAGCACGCCGGTCAGCAACGGGTAGTGGGTGCAGCCCAGCACCAGGGTGTCGACACCGGCAGCCGCCACCGGCGTGAGGTACTCGTGGGCGGCCGCGAGCAGCTCCGGCCCGCTGGTCACACCCGCCTCCACGAACTCGACGAACCTTGGGCAGGCCTGGACGACGATCTCAAGGTCCGGTGCTGCAGCGAAGGCATCCTCGTAGGCGCCGCTGGTGATGGTCGCCTCGGTACCGATGACCCCGACCTTGCCATTGCGGGTCGCCTTCGCCGCCCGCCGGACGGCCGGGTGGACGACCTCGACCACGGGTACGTCATAGCGCTCACGCGCGTCGCGCAGGACGGCCGCGCTGGCGCTGTTGCAGGCGATCACGAGCAGCTTGACGCCGTGGTCGACCAGGTGGTCCATCACCTCGAGGGCGAATCCGCGCACCTCAGCCAGCGGTCGCGGCCCGTACGGTCCCCGCGCCGTGTCGCCGACGTACCTGACCGGCTCGTGCGGCAGCTGATCGAGCACAGCGCGCGCAACCGTGAGCCCGCCGACCCCGCTGTCGAAGATGCCGATCGGTGCGTCCGCCACGGTCGCCCACCCTAGCCCGACAACGAGTGCAGTTCGTTTGATCTACCGCCCACAACCGTCGTCGTTGTCAGCCGACCGCCGTGCAGTCCGGCCCACACTCGAGGAATTGGCCGGTCCACCCGCGCGCCCGCAGCGCCCCAGCGACCTGGGCGGCCGCGACGCACGACCGCGACATCACCGCCGTCCAGCCGAAGCGCAGGGTGGCGCGCCCGTCCAGGACGGCAGCGTTGTCCCGGTGCATGTCGCGGAAGGCATCGCCGGCGGTCTCGTGGCCGAGCCGACCGTCCAGCTCGACGAAGAGCCCGAACTCCTCGTACGCCACATCGCGGAGCACGACGCGACCGTCGACCGTCCCGCGGGCCTGGCGCCGGGCCCGGGGCAGGCCGTGCGGGCGCTCCACCCTGCGCACCCAGCCGATCTCGAGCGGTGTGGTCGCACCGTCCCTGGCGTAGCCGCAGGTGACCTCGACCAGTGCACGCCGCCGCAGTCGCGTCCTGCGCAAACTGCTCGCGAGCAGCTGCGGGGGCGTGGTCTTGCGGTTCTGCAGTGCCCCGGTGAGCCACCCCATGGCCTCGTTGTCGTCGTCAGACTCCTCGACCAGGTCGAGGACGGTGTCCTCGACGGTCGTCCTCGGTGGGTCGAACCTGCCGTGGGTGCGTCCTTCGAGCCCGCTCATCCGACGGACGTGCACGCCGACGAGCTGCCGCGTCCGCGACGCCATCGGAACGGCGACGCACACAGCTGCTCCGACGGGGCCGAAGCCCCAGAGCTCGGCCGCGGTACGCCCGCACAGGACCGCGCCGTCCCCGAAGGCGAGCAGGGCCGCCCACTGCAAGGCCTCGCGCGACGGCGGGCCGGTCGCAGTCCAGTACACGCCGCGGTGCATCCGGCGCCAACGTCGCGCCCGGATCTGGCCCTGGATCTCCTCCGACGTCCAGCCCCAGGCCAGCAGCTGCTGACGGGAGACGACACCGGCTTGCCGTTCGGCGGCTGCGTGCGCGCGCGTGTGCAGGACCACGGTTCCGCGAGAGGGAGGCATGCGACCAAGCCTGTGCCGGCGGGCGTACCCGGAGCGGTGCGACTTGGTCGAGTGTGGAAAACCCGGACAAGGTCGACGGTTGTGGGCAGTAGATCAAACCAACCGTCGAGCTAAGGCGGCTCAGGCCCAGAGCTGGCCGTCGAGGGCGTCCTCGGCGGCGTCCAGGTCACCTTCGTACGCACCGGTCGAGAGGTACTTCCAGCCGCCGTCACAGACGATGAACGCGATGTCGGCCCGCGCGCCGGCGTCGACGGCCTTGCGGGCGACCCCGAGGGCAGCATGCAGGATCGCACCGGTCGAGATGCCCGCGAAGATGCCCTCCTGCTCGAGCAGCTCGCGCATCCTGCGGACGGCGTCGCGTGGTCCCACCGAGAAGCGGGTGGTGAGCACGGACGCGTCGTACAGCTCCGGCACGAAGCCCTCGTCGAGGTTGCGCAGCCCGTAGACAAGCTCGCCGTACCGCGGCTCGGCCGCCACGATCTCGACCCCGGGCACATGCTCGCGCAGGTACCGGCCGACCCCCATCAGCGTCCCGGTGGTCCCCAGCCCTGCCACGAAGTGCGTCACAGTCGGCAGGTCCGCGAGCAGCTCGGGCCCCGTCGTGCGGTAGTGCGAGTCCGCGTTGGCCGGGTTGCCGTACTGGTAGAGCATCACCCAGTCGGGGTGCTCTGCAGCCATGGCCTTGGCGACGCGTACGGCCTCGTTGGACCCGCCGGCCGCCGGCGACGGCACGATCTCGGCGCCCCACATCCGCAGCAGCTGCGAGCGTTCGGGCGAGGTGTTCTCCGGCATCACGGCGATCAACCGGTAGCCCTTGAGCTTGGCCGCCATGGCCAGGGAGATCCCGGTGTTTCCCGAGGTCGGCTCGAGGATCGTGGACCCCGGCTGCAGCAAGCCGTCCGCCTCGGCGGCCTCGATCATCGCCAGCGCGGGCCGGTCCTTGACGGAGCCCGTCGGGTTGCGGTCCTCGAGCTTGGCCCAGAGGCGTACGTCGGCGGACGGCGACAGCCGGGGCAGGCCCACGAGCGGCGTGCCCCCGACGGAGTCGAGCAGCGAGTCGAAACGCACGGGTACGGCCCGCGACTCAGCCGGCCCCGCCCGCGACAGCGGGCAGGATGGTCACGTTGTCGCCCTCGCCGACCGGCGCGGTCAGGCCGCCGAGGAAGCGGACGTCCTCGTCGTTGAGGTAGACGTTGACGAACCGCCGCAGCTGCTCGTTCTCGACCAGCCGCTCACGCAGCCCCGGGTGCCGGGTCTCGAGGTCCGCGAAGAGCTCGTCGAGCGTCGCGCCGCTTCCCTCGACCGCCTTGGAACCTGCCGTGTAGGGACGAAGGATCGTCGGGATTCGGACCTCGACCGCCATGACCGTGAACTCTCCTCGTGCATCGGGTGGTGCATCGGGTGGTGCGTCGGGTGGCGCAGCAGGTAGCAGCACCGAGCAAGGCCTACGCGGGTTCCAACGCGGGGACCACCCTGACTTCTTCCTCGGTGATCACGCCGTCGACGATCCGGTACGACCGCACCTCGTCCACGTCGGGCTCGCGGGTCGAGACCAGCAGGTAGTGCGCGCCGGGCTCCGAGGCGTACGAGACGTCCGTACGCGAGGGGTACGCCTCGGTGGCCGTGTGCGAGTGGTAGACGACGACGGGTTCCTCGTCACGGGCGTCGAGGTCGCGGTAGAGCCGCAGCAGGTCGCCGGAGTCGAACTCGTAGAACGTCGGCGACATCGCGGCGTTGAGCATCGGGACCAGGCGTTCGGGCCGGTCGCTCCCGGCCGGTCCGGCGACGATCCCGCGGGCCTCGTCGGGGTGGTCACGCCGGGCGTGCGCGACGATCGCGTCGACGGTCGCGCGGTCGATGGTGAGCACCGGCCCAGGGTATCGACAGGCCTCAGCCCAGGCACCGCACGAGGGTGTCCTGCAGCCAGCTCAGCCAGTCGTAGACCAGGAACGACGTCCGGTCGGGATCGTCCTCGGCCAGCGCCTCGACCTGCTCGGACCAGTCCTCCTGGACGTCGAGCCTGGTGCCGAGCGCGAGCCTGAGGTCGTTGAGGGCGCCGAGCCAGGCGGCCACCTCGTCGGGCGAGAGGCGGCGCTTGTGGCCAGGGTCGTCGAGGGTCGTGATGGCCAGCAGCGCGCCGGCGTACTTGCGGGTCCGCAGCCCCTCCTCGGTGTACCTGCGGAACTCCCCGGCGGCGTCGGGGTCGTCGGCGTACGCGTCCGGGAACAGCCGGGCCAGGACCGGGTCGTCCGGGGCCTGCGTTGCCGTACCGATCCCGACCATCGCCGCGAGCGGGTCGGCATCGACCGGGATGTCCTCGGGCTCGACGAGGTCGGCGAGCTGGAGCAGCAGGCCGCGCAGGACCGGCGCCTCGTCGGGTGCGACATTGAACGTGACCCCGCCGTCGCGGCGCCGGGCGAACTGGCTCGACGCCATCAGTCGTCCTGCTGGAGCGTGGCCCACAGGCCGTAGCCGTGCATGGCGGCGACGTCGCGCTCCATCTCCTCGCGGGTGCCGTTCGAGACAACTGCCCGGCCCTCCTGGTGCACCGCGAGCATCAGCCGCTCGGCCTCGGCCTCGTCGTAGCGGAAGTACGAGCGGAACACATAGGCGACGTACGACATCAGGTTGACCGGGTCGTTCCACACCAGCGTGATCCAGGGCCGGTCCGGGCGTACGTCGGTGGAGGAGACGGGCTGATCGAGCTCGACCGGTGCGGTCATGGTCGGGGCGATCACGCGTCCCATCGTGGCACGTTCCCGGCGGCGCGTACCGTGGTGCCGTGCCGTCGCTTCCCGAGCCACCCCTGCTCCGCCGGATCCGCGAGTCGGTCATCGGCGACGACCAGGTGATGCCCGGGCCGTACGGGCCGCGCCGCGTGACGTACGCCGACTACACTGCCAGCGGCCGGGCCCTGACCTTCGTCGAGGACTTCATCCGCAACGAGGTGCTCCCCCGGTACGCCAACACCCACACCGAGTCCAGCGGCACCGGCCTGCAGACCACCCGACTGCGCGAGGACGCCCGCCGGATCATCCGCGATGCCGTCAACGGCGACGACGACACCTGCGTCATCTTCACCGGGTCCGGCTCGACGGCAGCGATCGACAAGCTGGTCGGGGTGCTCGGCATCCGGATCCCGGCCGACCTGGACCGGCGGTACTCGCTGTCCGCGCAGATCCCGGCCACCGAGCGACCGGTCGTGTTCATCGGGCCGTTCGAGCACCACAGCAACGAGCTGCCCTGGCGGGAGTCGATTGCCGACGTGGTGGTGATCCCCGAGGACCACGACGGGCACATCGACGTGGCCCGCCTCACCGACGAGCTGGTCCGGTACGCCGACCGGCCGTTGCGGATCGGGGCGTTCAGCGCGGCCAGCAACGTCACCGGCATCGTCAGCGACACCCACGGGATCTCGGTCCTGCTGCACGAGCACGGGGCGCTGGCCTGCTGGGACTTCGCTGCGGCGGGGCCCTACATCGACATCGAGATGAACCCACGCTGCGCCGACCACCCGCTGGCGTACAAGGACGCGATCGTGCTGTCGCCGCACAAGTTCATCGGTGGTCCGGGCACCCCGGGCATCCTGGTCGCGCGCCGCGACCTGCTCACCAACTCGGTCCCCGACGTGGTGGGCGGCGGCACCGTCGCGTACGTCAACCCGAGCGAGCACGTCTACCTCACCGACCCGGTGCACCGCGAGGAGGGCGGCACCCCAGCGATCGTCGAGTCGATCCGGGCGGGGCTGGTCTTCCAGCTGAAGGGCGAGGTCGGGGTCGACGTCATCCGGGCCCACGAGGCGGCCTTCCTCGACCGGGCGGTCGCGGCCTGGGACGAGCACCCCAACATCTCGATCCTCGGCAACCGGGACGCCGAGCGGCTCTCGATCGTCTCGTTCACGATCCGCCGGCCGGGCGGGCGCTACCTCCACCACAACCTGGTCGTCGCGATCCTGTCGGACCTGTTCGGCATCCAGTCCCGCGGCGGCTGCTCTTGCGCCGGCCCGTACGGGCACCGGCTCCTGGGCATCGACGTGGAGCGCTCGCACGAGTTCAAACGCGAGATCAACCTCGGCTGCGAGGGCATCAAGCCGGGCTGGGTGCGCGTCAACTTCAACTACTTCATCAGCGAGGCCGTCTTCAGCTACGTCGTCGCAGCGGTGGCGATGGTCGCCGACCACGGCTGGTCGTTGATGACCGACTACCGCTTCGACCCCGCGACCGGGATGTGGCGGCACCGCGACGGACCGGTCGAGCCGCCGCTCCGGCTGACCGATGTCGGGTACGACGCGGACGGCGTGCTGCGGTACCCCGCGCACCAGGAGACCGCACCCGAGTCCGCCCTCGTCGAGTACCTCGAGCAGGCCCGCGCGATCTTTGCCAGTCACGCCGAGCCGGCCGACGACCTGCCGCAGGGGCTGTCCGCCGACTTCGAGGCGCTGCGCTGGTTCGACCTGCCGGCGATCTGCGTGCCGCCGGCCTAGTCGGTCCGGGGTCAGCCGGCGTGGGCGCCGTCGTCGTGGCCGGTGAGCGGCGCCGACGCACCCGCCCAGGTCCAGGGGTACGCCTCGTCCTCGCAGGCGAAGGCCGCGTCGGCGAGGTCGAGCGGCCGGAACGTGTCGACCATGACGGCGTACTCCTGGGTACTGACCGCACCGATGCTGGCCTCGACACTGCCCGGCTGCGGCCCGTGCGTGAAGCCGCTGGGGTGCAACGTGATCGAGCCCATCTCGATGCCGGCTCCCTTGCGGCTCATGAAGTCGCCGCCGACATAGAAGATCATCTCGTCGCTGTCCACGTTCGAGTGGTTGTACGGGGCGGGGATCGACTCCGGGTGGTAGTCGAACAGCCGCGGCACGAACGAGCAGATCACGAAGCCCGGCCCCTCGAACGTCTGGTGCACCGGCGGCGGCTGGTGCAGCCGTCCAGTGATCGGCTCGAAGTCCTTGATGCTGAACGCGTACGGGTAGAGGCAGCCATCCCAACCGACGACGTCGAACGGATGGTTGGCGTACGTGTAGCGCGTCACGCCCTGCCGGTGCCGGACCAGCACCTCGACGTCCTCGGCCTCGGTCGCCGGCCCGTCGAAGACCAGCGGCTCGCCTGGCCCGCGCAGGTCCCGCTCGCAGTACGGGCTGTGCTCGAGCAGCTGCCCACGCGGGGACAGGTAGCGCCGCGGGGGGCCGACATGGCCGGTGGCCTCGCAGATGAGCAGCCGCAAGGGGTCGCTCGAGTCGGTTCCCCCGGAAGTCGCGTCAGGCACCCAGCGGTGCGTCGTCGACGTCGGCAGGACGACGTAGTCGCCTGGGCCGACGGTCAGCGCGCCGAAGACCGTCTCGAGCAGACCGCTGCCGGACTCGACGTAGACCAGCTCGTCGCCGATGGCATTCCGGTACAGCGGCGACGGCCGGTCGGCGACCGCGTACAAGATGCGGACGTCCGCGTTGCCCATCAGCAGCTGACGTCCGGACACGGCATCAGCCGGGACCCTTCCGCCGGCCGCGTCCAGCTTGTGGGTGAGCAGGTGCCGCGGCAGCAACGGGTGGTTGGCGCGTGTCTGCCGGGCCCCGTGGGGTTCGTCCACGGCCTCGGCGGCGACGATCGCCGTCGGCAGGTACCGGTGGTAGAGCAGGGCGGAGTCGTGCGAGAAGCCCTCGATCCCCATCAGCTCCTCGGCATACAGGCCCCCGTCGGGGCGGCGGAACTGGGTGTGCCGCTTGCGGGGAACCTGTCCGACCGATCGGTAGTAGGGCATCGCGGGCACCTCTCGCTGGTTCGCTGCCGGGCATCGACTGGGTCGCTCTGCACCGATATACGGACACCTTTGTCCTGTCACCAGACGATCCGCTAGCGTCGCCGTCGTGTCAACGTCGCCGGAGCAGCGCACGCTCGTCGCAGGCCTGACGCTTGGCCTGGTCGACGACGCGGCCGTGTTCCCGCCGGGCAACGCGACGATCGCCGACGCGGTCAACGCCCACCGCGACCACCAGTCCTCCTGGTACGCCGAGGTGGTCGGCCCGCTGCTGGTCCGGTCCTCCGACGTGGTCACCCTGCTGGAGGCCAGCCGGCCCGGCGACGACCTGCGGATCGGGCTGATCGCCGACGACGGCCTCACCGGCCTGGTCGAGTCGATCGGGCTGCTCTTCGACCACGACGAGCGGGCCGCGCTGGCGCAGGTGGAGATCCCGCTCCCCCCCGGGCACGACCCGGCCGCCGCCATGCGGGTGCTGCTCGACCAGCTCGCGTTCTCGGCCACCGCTTACGTCGAGGTCCCGCGTGCCGGGTTCGAGGGCGCGCTCGACGCGCTGGCCGAGGACGGGGCCGAGCGGGCCAAGTTCCGTACCGGAGGGTCCACCGCCGCCACATTTCCGAGCGAGGCCGAGCTCGCCGCGTTCGTCAGCGCCTGCCTGGAGCGCAAGCTCGGCTTCAAGCTGACGGCGGGGCTGCACCGGGCGGTGCGCAGCACCTCGGCCGAAGGCTTCGAGCAGCACGGCTTCCTCAACGTGCTGGCCGCCGTCGCCGCCGGACAGGGCGGAGCCAGGCCGGACGAGCTGGCCGGCCTGCTCGCGCTGCGGACCGCCGAACCGCTGCTCCAGCAGCTGGCGGGGGCCGACGTCGCCGGCGTACGCCGAGCATTCGTCTCGTTCGGGTGCTGCGGGGTCACCGACCCGGTCGACGACCTGGTGGCGCTCGGACTGATTGGCGAGCCGGCGTGACTGCGGCGACCTGGGTCGAGGTGCCGGCGGGGTCGGGCTTCACGCTGCAGCACCTGCCGTACGGCGTCTTCGCCCTGGCCGGCGCCGAGCCGCGTTGCGGGGTACGCATCGGCGACCACGTCCTCGACCTGTCCCGGGTCTCGGTCCCCCACGGCGCCGACTTCGCCCACCCCAGCCTCAACGCGTTCATGGCGCGAGGGCCTGCGGCCTGGGCGGCCGTACGCGAGCGGGTCACCCACCTGCTGAGCGAGCCGTCCTTCCGTGACTCGGTGGAGGCGCACCTGGTCCCGCTGGCCGCGGTGACGCCGTCCCTGCCGTGGGAGGTCGCCGACTACGTCGACTTCTACTCCTCCGAGCAGCACGCCCTGAACGTCGGCGCGATCTTCCGCCCGGACGCCCCCGACCTGCCCCCGAGCTGGAAGCACCTGCCGATCGGCTACCACGGCCGGGCCGGCACGGTCGTCGTCTCGGGCACGCCGGTCGTCCGCCCCTGCGGCCAGCGCAAGCCGGCCGGCGCCGATCGGCCGGACTACGGCCCCAGCCAGCGGCTGGACATCGAGGCCGAGGTGGGGTTCGTCGTGGGCGTGCCGTCCGAGCAGGGCAGCCGCGTCGCCGCCGACGGCTTCGCCGCGCACGTCTTCGGGGTGGTCCTGCTCAACGACTGGTCGGCCCGCGACATCCAAGCCTGGGAGTACGTCCCCCTCGGCCCGTTCCTGGGCAAGTCCTTCGCCACCTCGGTCTCCGCCTGGGTCACCCCGTTGGCGGCCCTCGCGGCGGCGCGTGTGACGCCGCCTCTTCAGGACCCGACGCCGCTGCCCTACCTCGCCGACCCAGACCCCTGGTCGCTGGCCCTGGCGATCGAGGTCGAGCTGGGCGGCGAGATCGTGTCGAGGCCACCGTTCGCGTCGACGTACTGGACGCCGGGGCAGCAGCTCGCCCACCTGACCGTCAACGGCGCTTCGCTGCGTACCGGCGACCTGTTCGCGTCGGGGACGGTCAGCGGGCCCACTCGCGAGGAGCGCGGATCGTTCCTCGAGCTCTCGTGGGGCGGGCGCGAACCGTTCACCTTGCCAAGCGGTCGGGTCGCCACGTTCCTCGAGGACGGTGACACCGTCGTGCTCCGCGCCACGGCGGCCGCCCTCGACGGCAGCCGCCTGACGCTGGCCGAGGTCGCCGGCACCATCCGCCCTGCCCGTCCCTGACACCTCCTTCCTGACCGCTAGGGCTCTGGACAGACCTCGGTCGCGACGGTACCTTGTGACGCATGGAACCGGGTGGGGCACGGTACCCACTGACGCAGCTGCGCCGCGGCGTGCTGGAGTTCTGCGTCCTGGCGCTGCTCTCCGGCGACGAGGTCTACGGCTTCGACCTGGTCAGGAGGCTGTCCGACATCGACGGGCTGGTCACGAGCGAGGGCACCATCTACCCGCTGCTGTCGCGGCTCCGGCGCGACGGCTGGGTTAGCACGACGTGGCGCGAGTCCGAGTCCGGACCACCGCGCCGCTACTACTCGATCACGAAGTCCGGCCAGCACGCGCTCGTCGGGTTCAGCACCGAGTGGCAACGGTTCCGCGACTCCGTGGACACCTTGCTGCAGACTGGGGAGCACCATGGAGACACCAGTGACTGACCACCTCGACGCCCTCGTCACCGACTACCTGGGCCGGCTCGACGCGGCGGCGACCGCTCTGCCGTACGACCGCAGGGTCGAGCTCGTCGGCGAGATCGGCGAGCACATCGCCCAGGCGCGTACGTCGGGTGGGATCTCGGGCGAGGCCGGCCTGCGCGACCTGCTCGACCGGCTCGGCGACCCGGACGAGATCGTCGCCGCCGCACGGGACGACGACGAGTCGGGCCAAGGGCAACCACCGCCTCCGCCGGCCCCGGCCGGCGCTGCACCGCCGTGGGGCTATCAGCCACCGGTCTCCCGACCACCCGGCATCGGGCTCGAGATCGCCGCGATCGGGCTGATGACCGTCGGATCCCTGATCCCGTTCGTCGGGTGGATGGCCGGGACGATCATGCTCTGGTTCTCGCACCGGCTGCGGATCGTCGAGAAGCTGCTGATGACGCTCGTCTTCCCGGGCGGACCGGCCGTCTTCTTCACGCTGGCGGTCTTGCTGCCATCACAATCGTGCTCGTCCTCGTCCACGGCGAACGCGCTCGGTGACCCGGTCCAGGGACCGACGGGGTGCACCGGGTTCGCCTTCGCGCCTGCGGTGGGCATCCCGCTGCTGATCGTGTCGATCATCGCGCCGTTCGTCATCGGCGGACTCCTGCTCAAGAAGGCGGGCGAGCGGGCGAAGCTCGAGCCACCCGTCGCGGTCTTCGGACCACTTCCAGGCGCGGCGGCGCGGTGGGGCGGCCTCGAGATCGCCTCGGTCCTGCTGCTCTCGGTCGGATCCTTCGTCCTGCCCTTCGTCGGGCCCATCTGCGGGCTGGTATGCGCCTGGATCTCCCCGGCGTGGACCGACCGGGAGAAGTGGATCGCCTCGGCGATCTTCGGACTCGTCTTCCTGGTGCCATTGCTCGGCCTCGTCGCCTTCGCTCTCTGACCTCTCGCCACAAGGAGCACCCTTGAACGTCTCGACCGGCATCTTCGGCTTGGTCCTCCTCCTGCCCTTCGGGGGAATCGCGGCCGCAATTTTTCTCGCCGTACGCCTCAACTCGCGACGCTGAGGACTAGCCCTCCTGGCGGGGAAGACGGCGGGGAAGGGCAGCAAGCGGTCCGGCCGCGAGCCGGCCGATCACTGACGGGCCCCTGTCGTAGCAGTCTTCTAGGATGGGCGCCATGCCCACGTTGACCGAGCTCTTGGCCGAGGACTCGTACCTGCTCTCCGACGGCGCGATGGGGACCATGCTCCAGGAGGCCGGCCTCGACGACGGCGGCGCGCCCGAGCTCTTGAACGTCGAGCGGCCGGCCGACATCGCGGCAATCCACGAGCGCTACCTCAGCGCCGGCGCCCGGGTCATCACGACGAACACCTTCGGCGGCACCCGCCCTCGCCTGCTCATGCACGGGCTCGCGGACCGCGTCGAGGAGCTCAGCCGCGCCGGGGCCGAGATCGCGCGCACGGCGGCCGCGCCGTACGGCGCCTTGGTCGCCGGCGACATCGGTCCGTCCGGCGAGCTGCTCGAGCCGCTGGGCACGATGACGAGCGACGAGGCGCAGGAGCTCTTCGCCGAGCAGCTGCGCGGGCTGGTCGCCGGCGGCATCGACCTGGTGCTGATCGAGACGATGAGCGACCTGGGCGAGGTCGAGGCGGCCGTGCGTGCGGCCCAGCAGGTCGCACCCGAGCTGCCCGTGGTCGTCACGATGAGCTTCGACACCAAGCTGCGCACCATGATGGGCGTCACCCCGGCCACGGCCGTCACGACGCTGGCTGCCCTCGGGGTCACCGCTGTCGGCGCCAACTGCGGACGCGGGCCGGACGAGATGGAGACCGTGATGGCCCAGATGACGGACGCCCGCCCCGAGGGTCTGCTCCTGATCGCGCAGTCCAACGCGGGGCTCCCCCAGCTCGTCGGCGACCACTTCGAGTACGACTCTCCGCCCGCCGAGATGGCCGAACACGCCCAGCGGCTGCGCAAGCTCGGCGTCGACATCATCGGTGGCTGCTGCGGCTCGACCCCTGCGCACCTCGAGGCGATGCGCGACGCGATCGCCGGCTGACCTGAAGCCTGCTCGTGACCGAACCGAGACGGCGGGGCGATTGACACCCCTTGTCGACGGGACCTACCGTCTCATCTGTTAGGAAACTTTCCTATTAGAGGAGACCAGCTGTGGTGGTCACGCCAGGGACGCCTCGTCTCCTGCGCGCGCTCAACGACCGCTCGGCCCTGAACCTCCTGCTGGAGCACGGCCCGCTGACCCGTACCCGGCTGGGCGAGCTGAGCGGCCTGTCCAAGCCGACCGCGTCCCAACTGCTCGGCCGCCTTGAGGCCGCTGGGCTCGTCGAACCCGCGGGCACGCTCGCCGGGGCCCCCGGGCCGAGCGCCCAGCTGTACACGATCAACGGACGGGCCGGGCTGGCCGCCGGCGTAGACGTCGTCCCGCACCGCGCCACCGCCGAGATCGTCGACCTGGTCGGCCGGCGGCTCGGCTCCGCCACGGTCGACCTGCCCCGCACGGTCGCCGACCGCTCCCCAGTACGCGACGTACGGGCGGCCCTCGAGGCCGCGGCCAAGGACGCCGGCATCAGCCTGCGCGCGGTCCGCGCCGTCGTCGTGGGCGCCCAGGGCGCGTACGAGGCGGCGTCAGACACTCTGGTCTACGGCGGCCACATGCCGGGGTGGTCCGGCCCTGGCCTGCTGGAGTCCCTGCACGCCGACCTCGGTATGGCGGTCGGCGTCGAGAACGACGTGAACCTCGCTGCCGTCGCCGAGCAGACCGCCGGGCTCCCCCAGCCCTCTGACTGCTTCGCCCTGCTCTGGATGGGCGACGGCCTCGGCCTCGCGGTCCACCTCGGTGGCGTCCTGCACCGCGGCGCCACCGGCGGCGCCGGCGAGATCGGCTACATGCCCGTACCCGCCCCGGAGCCGGCCTCGGGTCGGAGCGGCCGGCCACGAACCGCGGCCCTGCAGGACCTGGTCGGCGGTCCGGCCGTGCTTCGGCTGGCCCGCCGCCACGGCATCAAGGCGCGCCGCCCGGAGGTGGCGGTCAGCCGAGCGCTCGAGCACGAGGCCGGCGACGCGTTCCTGGCCGAGCTCGCCGCCCGCGTCGCTGTCGGGCTCGCGACTATCGTCGCCGTGCTCGACCCCGACCTCGTCGTCCTGTCCGGCCCCGTCGGCCGGTCTGGCGGAACCCGTCTGCGCGACCTCGTCCGCGCAGAGCTGCACCGAATCTCACCGCTCCACCCACGGATCGCCGTCAGTGGCGTCCCGGGCAACCCCGTGCTCGCGGGAGCCGTCGCCCTTGCCCTTGGCGACTGCCGTGAGCAGCTCTTCAGCACCGCCGACGGGTCCTTTCGCGACCCCCGGGACCACCGCTCCACCCAACGGACGAACAGGAGCCTGCGTTGAAGCGACAGAGGCGTCTCGCCGGCCTGGGGGCAGGGCTCGCCCTGGTCACCCTGGCCGCGTGCAGCACCGGATCCGGCACGGGTACCACTTCGGTGCCACCGAGCCCGACCACCAAGGTCACCGGGACCGTGGAGTTCTGGCACTTCTTCACGAACCGGGAGGCGGCGGCCATCCAGTCAGCGGTCAGCGACTTCGAGGCCAAGTACCCCGGCATCAAGGTCAACGTCCGCGGTGGGCAGGACGACGAGAAGATGCTCAAGGCCATCGCCGCCGGGCAGCCGATCGACCTCGCGCTCTCGTCCACGACCGACCGGGCCGGCAAGTTCTGCCAGAGCGGCTCGTTCAAGGATCTCAAGGGCTACATCGACCGCGACAAGCTCGACCTCACGCAGTTCCCGCAGGCCGCGCTCGACTACACCCAGTTCAACGGGGTGCGCTGCACCCTGCCGATGCTGTCCGACGTCTACGCCCTGTACTACAACAAGGCGATGCTGACGGCAGCCGGGATCACCGAGCCGCCCAAGACCCTGAGCGACCTGACGGCGGACGCCAAGAAGCTGACGGTGCTCAACCCGGACGGCTCCATCAAGGTGGCCGGCTTCGTGCCGCTCATGGGCTTCTACGAGAACGCCCCCGCGCACTTCGCCCCCGCCTACGGGTCCAAGTGGCTCAACGCCGACGCCACGTCCGCGATCGGTGGCGACCCCACCTGGCAAGAGATGGCCAAGTGGCAGAAGGACCTGGTCGACTACTACGGCCTGAGCAAGATCACCAAGTTCGTCGCGGGGATGGGTGAGGAGTTCTCGCCGGACAACGCGTTCGAGAAGGGCAAGATCGCCATGGCGATCGACGGCGAGTACCGCAGTGCGTTCGTGCAGGCCGAGGCTCCATCGCTGCAGTACGGCACTGCTCCGTTCCCGACCGGCGACCAGCACACCGACCTCTTCGGCGGCGGCTACGTCACCGGCAACATCATCGGGATCGGCAAGGGTTCGCAGAACCCCGAGGCCGCGTGGCTGCTGATGAAGTACCTGACCACCGACACCGACGCGATGGTCAAGCTGGCCAACTCAATCAAGAACATCCCGACCACCAAGGCCGCGCTGGCCTCGCCGAACCTGCAGGCCGACGAGAACTACAAGACCTTCCTGGCGGTCTTCGGCAACCCGCACAGCTCGACCACGCCATCGAGCCCGACCGGCTCGCAGTACCAGGACACGATGGCGGACTTCTTCACCAAGTGGCAGGAGGGCAAGGTCAGCGACATCGACGCGGCCCTCAAGGAGGTCGACAAGACGATCAACGATGCACTAGCTCTGGCCACAGGCCCCTGAGCATGACCACAGCTCTCGCCCCCGGGCGGGCCGTGGCGGTGTCGGCGCCTCTTCGTGCGAAGAGGCGACGGCACCGGCTCACCGTGCTCGCCTTCCTGTCCCCGTGGCTCCTCGGGCTGCTCATCTTCTTCGTCTACCCGCTGCTGGCCACGGTTTACTACTCGTTCACCCGCTTCGACCTGGTGACGCCCGCCCACTGGATCGGGCTGCGCAACTACGAGTTCTTCTTCACCAAGGACCCGAAGGTCTGGCAGGCCGTACGCAACACGCTCTGGCTCGTGGTGATCCTCGTACCGGCCCGGATGATCTTCGGGCTCGGGGTGTCGATGATCCTCACCACGGTCAAGCGTGGCGGCGGGCTGTTCCGCACGCTGTTCTTCCTGCCCGCCCTCGCCCCACCGGTGGCGGCCACGCTGGCCTTCGTGTTCATGTTCAACCCGGCGACCGGACCGGTCAACGTCGGCCTCAAGGCGATCGGCATCGAAGGACCGCTCTGGTTCAACGACCCCGCGTGGGCCAAGCCCGCCCTGGTGCTGCTCGGCCTGTGGGGCATCGGCGACCTGATGATCATCTTCCTGGCGTCGCTCCTCGACGTACCCAGGGAGCAGTACGAGGCCGCGTCCCTCGACGGTGCGAACTCCTTCCAGCGGTTCCGCTTCGTCACGTTCCCGAACATCACCCCGGTACTGACCTTCGGCGCGGTCACGGGTGTCATCGCGGCGCTGCAGTACTTCACCGAGGCCTCGGTCGCGGCCACCGTGGCCTCCGGCAAGGCGAACGTCGGTGAGGGGATCGGGTCCACGCTCGGCTACCCGGACGGCTCGACGCTGACGTACCCGCAGTGGTTGTTCGTCAAGGGTTTCAGCGACTACGCCCTCGGCTACGCCTCCGCGCTTGCCGTCCTGCTGTTCGCCGTCTCCGTCGTCTTCACGGTGTTCCTGCTGCGCCGGGCGCACGCGTTCACCCCGTCCGAGGAGAGCCTGCGATGACCGCCGAGACGATGGCCTTGCCACGGACGACCGCGTCCGAGGTGCCGCCGCGCAGCCGCCGTTACCGCAGGGAGAGCCTGCTCGCGTTCGTTTCCCGCTGGTGCGTGGTGATCGCGCTCTCCGTCATCTTCATGGGCCCCGTGGTCTTCATCGCCCTCACTGCGGTGATGTCCAACGACCAGGCGCTGACGTCAGAGCTGTGGCCGCACTCGTGGCACTGGGACAACTTCGCGACCGTCTTCCAGAAGGCGCCGCTGGTCCGCTACTTCGCCAACACGCTGCTGTACGCCACGCTGTCGACGGCCTTGATGCTGCTGTCCAGCATCCCCGCGGCGTACGCGATGGCTCGGCTGCGGTGGAAGGGTCGCAACCTCGCGTTCCTTGCCGTGCTGACGATGATGATGCTGCCGCCGCAGGTCACCGTCGTGCCCATCTACGTGCTCTGGTCCGACCTGCACCTGACCGGCAGCCTCTGGCCGCTGATCCTGCCGAACCTGCTCGGGGACGCCTTCTCGATCTTTCTGCTCAGGCAGTTCTTCCTCACCATCCCGCAGGACTACGCCGACGCGGCCCGCATCGACGGCTGCGGCGAGTTCGCGGTGATGCGGCGGGTGATCCTGCCGATGGCCAAGCCGGGGATCGCCGCCACCGCGATGTTCTCGTTCTTCTTCGCCTGGAACGACTTCTACGGGCCCTTGCTCTACACGAGCGAGAACCCGGACCAGTGGACCGTGTCGCTGGGGCTGGCCAGCTTCAAGGGGCTCTACCAGGTTCAGTGGAACCTGACGATGGCGATGACCCTGCTGGTCATGGTGCCCGTGGTCGTCGTCTTCTTCCTGGCGCAGAAGTCCTTCGTCGAAGGCGTCACGCTGACAGGAGTCAAGGGATGAGGCTGACGGTCGTCGGCGGCGGTTCGACGTACACCCCTGAGCTGGTCGACGGGTTCGCCCGGATGCGTGACCTGCTCCCCGTCGACGAGCTCGTGCTCGTCGACCCCGACACCCAGCGGCTCGAGCTGGTCGGCGGAATGTCCCGCCGGATGCTCGCCCGAGCCGGCCTCCCCGCTACCGTCACCACCACCAGCGACGTCGACGCCGGCGTGACGGGTGCCGACGTCGTCCTCCTTCAGCTGCGGGTCGGTGGGCAGGCCGCCCGCAACCGCGACGAGACCTGGCCCCTGGACTGCGGCTGCGTCGGGCAGGAGACCACGGGCGCCGGTGGCCTGGCGAAGGCGCTGCGAACCGTACCCGTCGTCCTCGACATCGCCGAGCGGGTCCGCCGGCTCGCCGCACCCGACGCGTGGATCGTCGACTTCACCAACCCGGTCGGAATCGTCACCCGCGCGTTGCTCCAGGCCGGGCACCGCGCCGTGGGACTGTGCAACGTGGCCATCGGCTTCGAACGCGCCTTCGCGCAGCTGCTCGACGTCGGCTACGACGAGGTGACCCTCGACCACGTCGGGCTCAACCACCTGACCTGGATCCGCGCCGTTACGGTCGGCGGCGAGGACGTGCTGCCACGGCTGCTCGACGAGCACGGCGAGGAGCTGGCCGAGCGGGTCGAGATGCCGGTCTCGCTTCTGCGCGACCTGGGCGTGATCCCGTCGTACTACCTGCGGTACTTCTACCTGCACGACACCGTCGTGGCCGAGCAGCGAACGCAAGGCACCCGTGCCGCCGCCGTGACCGCCATCGAGAACCGGCTGCTAGCGATGTACGCCGACCCGAAGGTCGACACCAAGCCGGCCCTGCTCGAGGAACGCGGCGGCGCGTACTACTCCGAGGCGGCGGTGGACCTGGTCGCGTCGCTGCTGAGCGACCGCGGGGACACCCAGGTCGTCAACGTGCGCAACAACGGGACGATGCCATTCCTGGCCGACGACGCCGTCATCGAGGTGCCCTCGATCATCGACCGCAAGGGTGCGCACCCGATCCCCCTCGCACCGATCGAGCCACTGTTCGCCGGGCTGATCGGGCACGTCGCGGCGTACGAGGACCTCGCCCTCGACGCCGCGATCCACGGCGGCCGCTCACGTGTCGAGAAGGCGCTGCTTGCGCACCCGCTCGTCGGGCAGCTCGACCGGGCCGACGGGCTCACCGCGCGGCTGATGGCCGAGAACGCCGCGTTCCTGCCGTGGGCGGGCAAGTGACTGTGCCCGCTCTGCCAGCGGTGCTTGCGATCGACGGCGGCAACAGCAAGACCGACGTGGTCCTCGTCGGCCATGACGGCGCGCTGCTCGCGCACGTACGCGGTCCCAGCTCCTCGCCGCACCGGCTGGGTACCGAGGGATCGTTCGCGATGCTCGACGAGCTGATCGCGCAGGCAGTCGACGAGGCGGGCGTTCGGCGAGAGGGCACCCCCGCGGTCGCCGACGTCGCCGCCGTCTATCTCGCCGGCGCCGACCTCCCGTCCGAGATCGACACCCTGCAGCGGGCCGTGGCCGCCCGAGGCTGGGCGCCGCGTTCGTACGTCGAGAACGACACGTTCGCCCTGCTGCGGGCCGGCGCCGACGAGCCCGACTCCGTCGCCGTCGTCTGCGGCGCCGGCATCAACTGCGTCGGGATCGGCGCCGACGGGAAGATCGTCCGCTTCCCCGCGCTCGGCAAGATATCGGGCGACTGGGGCGGCGGGTTCCAGCTCGGCGAGGAGGCCCTGTGGTCCGGTGCGCGGGCCGAGGACGGGCGAGGGCCGGCGACGGCCCTGGCCGGCTTGGTCGCCGGACACTTCGGGCTGCCCAACGTCCTGGCCGTCGCCGAGGCGCTGCACTTCGACCAGCTGAACAGCGACCGCCTCGTGGAGCTGGCGCCGCTGGTGCTGGCCGCGTCCAAGGACCTCGATCCGGTCGCCGTCGAGATCGTCAACCGGCTCGGCGACGAGATCTTCCTGCTGGCCACCACCGCGCTCCGGCGCCTCGACCTGCTGGACCGGCCATCGACCGTGGTGCTCGGTGGCGGCATCCTCGCGGGTGGTGACCCGACCCTGCTCGAGGCCGTAACCTCGCGCCTGACGGACGCCGCGCCCAAGGCAGTGGTCCGCGTGGTGGCTTCCCCACCGGTGCTCGGAGCGGTACTCGGCGGCCTGGACCTCATCGGCGCCAGCCCGGAGGCGTACGCCCGCGTACGCACCGCACTCTCCGACTGACAACCGACCTCGGTAGTGTCGCCTCATGTCCGATCCGGCGAATCGACCCTCGTCGGTGCGCGAGTACAAGAAGGCAACGCTCACGAGGTCCGTGATCCGTCACGACGCTGGTGACCGGCTTCGTCATATCACCGGGGCGGCCTACCACAAGGGCCGACTGATCCCGGAGTCGCAGCGCGTCGGGGGATCGATGGGAGACTTCGTCGTTGCCGATGATCCCGAGTCATTGCCAGCCGACCCGACCCCTCCTTGGCGGCTGCACGGCCGATGGCTGTACGGCGGGCACTGGATGGGTCAGTTCGGCCACTTCCTGACCGAGACCCTGACCTCTCTCTGGCCCGAACCGGATCCGAGCGTGGACGGGCTGGTGTTCCACCGATTCATCTTTGACGCGAGCGTTCAGCAGTGGCAGACCGAGCTGCTCCTTCGCACCGGTTGGGACCTGCCTGTCGTGGTGGTGAATCAGCGGCATCCCTGCCTGGTCGACCGGCTGGTCATACCCTCCCGGATCTTCGGTACCAACGACTATGTGGCGCCCGAGGCGGTGCCGCTGTGGGATCGAATGGCGGGAACGCCCCCCGCTTGCGGGCCACTGTTCCTGTCTCGGACCAGGCTGCGCGACAATCCTCGCCGCCTTGAGGGCGATGAGGAGCTGGACATCTTGTTGGCCGACCTCGGTCTGCGGATCGTGCATCCCCAGGAGCTGCGGCCGAGCGAGCAGGTCGCGCTGGCTGCGGGGGCCTCAGTGATCGTCGGAGTCGGCGGTTCGCAGCTGCACCTGTCGATGTTCGCGCCCACGCAGACTCAAGTGATCCAGATCGGTGACACACGTTCGCCGTCCAGCCCAGTGCCCAACCAGCTGCTGATCGACGGGATCCGGGCCCGACGCGCCGACTTCGTGCCGCTCATCCCTGGGCCTGCGGGAGGCCGGGATGCGCAGGCAACCGCTC
>JANMWN010000255.1:0-28141 GCA_031394045.1 Sporichthyaceae bacterium | reverse complement strand
TCATCGCCACCGTCAAGGCGGCCGGGTTCGACCTCATCGTGGTCGAGACACCGGGCATCGGGCAGGGTGACGCCGCGATCGTCCCCTTCGTCGACACCTCGCTGTACGTCATGACCCCGGAGTACGGTGCCGCGTCCCAGCTCGAGAAGATCGACATGCTGGACTTCGCCGACGTGATCGCCATCAACAAGTTCGAGCGGCGCGGCGCCGAGGACGCCCGGCGCGACGTCGCCCGCCAGCTGGTCCGCAACCGTCAGGCCTTCGGCCAGTCGTGGGAGACGATGCCCGTCTTCGGGACCAGCGCCGCCCGGTTCGACGACGACGGCGTGACGGCGCTGTTCCAGTACCTCAAGGACCTGCTCGGCGCGCAGGGGCTCGGCCTGTCCGAGGGGGTTCTCACCAAGGTCGACGTCCGCGTCTCCTCCGGGCTGACAACCGTCGTACCCGCGTCGCGCGCCCGGTACCTGGCCGAGGTGGCCGACGTCGTCAGGGGCTACCACGCGCGGACCAAGGCGCAGGCAGCGACGGCCCGACGCAGGCAGCACCTGGGCACCGCCGTCGAGCTGCTCGCAGCGACCGGTGCCGCCGACGGCGGAGCAAGCACCCAGACCTCCGCGCTCGAGGCGCTGCTCGCGGCAGCCGACGCCGAGCTCGACGACGACGTGCGTTCGCTGCTCGACCACTGGCCGACGACGGTGGCGACCTACCACGACCGCTTCAAGAAGACCCTGTCCGGGACGCACGTCCCCCGGGTGGCCCTGCCTCGAACGACCGACGCGGGCGACCTGGTGACGTTCCTGCGCAACGAGAACGTCCCCGGGCGGTTCCCGTTCGCCGCCGGCGTCTTCGCGTTCAAGCGCGAGGGCGAGGCACCGGCCCGGATGTTCGCCGGCGAGGGCGACCCGTTCCGCACGAACCGGCGCTTCCACCTGCTCGCCGAAGCCTCCCCAGCCACCCGGCTGTCGACCGCCTTCGACTCGGTCACGCTCTACGGCCGTGACCCAGACGAGCGCCCCGACATCTACGGCAAGGTCGGGACCTCCGGGGTCTCGGTCGCGACTCTCGACGACATGAAGGCGCTGTACGCGGGATTCGACCTCTGCTCGCCCACCACGTCGGTGTCGATGACCATCAACGGGCCGGCGCCGACGATCCTGGCGATGTACCTGAACACCGCGATCGACCAGCGGCTGGACACCCTGCGGACCGAGCTCGGCCGCGAGCCGACCGACGACGAGACCGCCGCGGCGCGGAGCTGGGTGCTCGGCAACGTCCGCGGCACGGTGCAGGCCGACATCCTCAAGGAGGACCAGGGCCAGAACACCTGCATCTTCTCGACCGAGTTCTCGTTGCGGGCCATGGCCGACGTCCAGGAGTGGTTCATCAGTCACGGCGTACGCAACTTCTACTCGGTGTCGATCTCGGGCTACCACATCGCGGAGGCCGGGGCGAACCCGCTGAGCCAGCTGGCCTTCACGCTGTCCAACGGCTTCACCTACGTCGAGTGGTACCTGGCCAGGGGCATGAAGATCGACGACTTCGCCCCGAACCTGTCCTTCTTCTTCTCCAACGGGATCGACGCCGAGTACACCGTGCTCGGGCGGGTGGCTCGCCGGATCTGGGCGGTCGCGATGCGCGAGCGCTACGGCGCCGACGAGCGCAGCCAGAAGCTGAAGTACCACATCCAGACCTCCGGGCGTTCGCTGCACGCGCAGGAGATGGACTTCAACGACATCCGTACGACGCTGCAGGCGCTGTGCGCGATCTACGACAACTGCAACTCGTTGCACACCAACGCCTATGACGAGGCGGTCACGACCCCCAGCGTCCAGTCCGTACGCCGGGCGCTGGCGATCCAGATGATCATCGACCAGGAGTGGGGTCTTGCCAAGAACGAGAACCCGCTCCAGGGCTCGTTCATCGTCGACGAGCTCACCGACCTGGTGGAAGAGGCCGTGCTCGCCGAGTTCGAGCGGATCTCCGAGCGGGGCGGGGTGCTCGGGGCGATGGAGACCGGCTACCAGCGCGGCAAGATCCAGGACGAGTCGATGCTGTACGAGCACAAGAAGCACGACGGGTCGTTGCCGATCATCGGCGTCAACACCTTCCTCGGCCCGGACGCCGGTACGCCGCACGGTCCGCTCGAGCTGGCCCGCGCGACGGACGAGGAGAAGCAGTCCCAGCTGGTCCGGCTGCGCGACTTCCAGACCCGGCACCAGGGTGAGACCGAGCGCGACCTCGACCGCCTGATGCAGGCCGCGTCGCACGGTGGCAACGTCTTCGAGGTCCTGATGGACGCGGTCCGTACCTGCTCGCTCGGCCAGATCAGCCAGGCGTTCTTCAAGGTCGGGGGCCAGTACCGCCGGAACGTCTGAGCCCGCCAGGGCCCGCCAGCGCCCGCCAGCGCCCACCAGCGCCCACCAGCACCCGCCAGCACCCGCCAGCACCCGCCAGCAAGGAGTACCCATGTCCGGCCCGGCCCTGCCGCTCGACCCGATCGAGGAGGCGCACAGGCAGTGGGTCGAGCACGGATGGGTCGGCGCCGCCGACGGCATGGCGATGGTCACGACCGTCATGCGGGTGCAGCAGATCCTGATGCAGCGCGTCGACGCGGTGCTGCGGCCCAGCGGCCTGACGTTCGCCCGCTACGAGATCCTGATGCTGCTCTCGTTCAGCCGGAGCGGGGCGATGCCCATGAAGCGGGTCGGCGCACGCCTGCAGGTCCACCCCACCAGCGTGACCAGCGCCGTCGACCGGCTGCAGGCGCAGGGGTACGTCGAGCGGAAGCCGCATGCGACCGACCGGCGGACCGTGCTCGCAGCGATCACCCCTGCGGGCCGAGCGGTGGCCGCTGCGGCCACCACCGCGATCAACGCCGAGGTTTTCGAGCAGCCGGGGCTGAACCCGACGGACGTCACCGAGCTCACCCGGCTGATGCGGACGATGCGGATGCAGGCCGGCGACTTCTAGAGGTCAGAGCCGCTCAGAGGGCAGAGCTGCTCAGAGGTCGGAGCGGCTGAGCTCGCGGGCAGCGCCCAGGGA
This sequence comes from Sporichthyaceae bacterium, assembly GCA_031394045.1. Classification (GTDB taxonomy): domain Bacteria; phylum Actinomycetota; class Actinomycetes; order Prado026; family Prado026; genus JANYIP01. The sequence goes on along the minus strand of JANMWN010000255.1, from coordinate 25,099 downwards.
GACCGGCCGGGTGCCGGGGCGCATCCTGCGGATGTCGACCCGCTGGGACTCGCTGGTGCCGCCCCAGACACCGACCAGCGTGGGGTCGGCGAGGGCGACACGGAGGCAGTCGGAGACGACCGGGCAGCCGCGGCAGACAGCCTTGGCCTCGTTGATGTGCTCCAGCGCCGCAGGCCCGGGCGGGAAGAACACCTCGGGCTCCACATCGAGGCAGGCCGCCTGACGCATCCAGTCGTTGACCAGGCCGCTCGGCCGGCCGATGGCGAACTCGCCGTCCAGGATGTCCACGGGCTGGCCCAGCGTGACGACGTGGTCGCCCAGGCGGGCCCTCGAGCTGTGGCGCGCTTCCCATGTCTTCACGGTCTCTGCTCCAAGATCACCATCTGGGCACCGAGTCCGAGCCCGCAGCCGCGGGTCGGCGAATCCTGCCCCGCGAGTCTAAACGGCATCGCGTGCCATGAGAAGGCACTGAGTGCAGCAATTTGGAGCAGAGCGGACCGGGCCGGGCCGGTACAAGCGGCTCAGACCATCCTTCGGATCCGCTCCGCCACGACCTCGGGCGCGTCGTTCGTACGGACGACGACGACGACCGCCTCCCCCGCGGCGGCCCGCCCGTTGCCCCGCCGGGCCGCCTTGTCGAAGGTGCTGGTGACGTAGTCGAAGGCCTCGGCCAGGGCCGGGAGGGCCGGACCCTCACCGCCCCGGCGGAGCCACTCCCGCAGCACGTGGTTGTGCGCGGCGATCACCGCACCGGACGCCACCTCGGCGCGCAGCGCGGCGTCGGGCACGGCGGAGCCGTCGGTCGTACCTGCGGTGAACCGGGCGGTGAGGTAGCGCGTGAAGGACCGGTGGTACGCATGCACGCTGGCGATCTCGCGCGCCCGAAGGGCTGGCACCATGCGGGTGAGCCGGTACCGCTCGAGGGAGCGTTCCGGCGTCGCGACGTAGTGCTCGAAGACCAGCGTCGTCGCCTCGCACACCGCAGCGACCGGGGCGCGCCGGCCCGGCGTCGCCAGCCGCTCCTCCGCCAGGGCCAGCAGGAGCTCGTGGTCGGGGAAGATCACGTCGTCCTTGGAACGGAAGTAGCGGAAGAAGGTCCGCCTGGCGACACCTGCCCGTCCGGTGATCGCCTCGACCGTCGTCGCCTCGTAGCCGTCAGCGGCGAAGAGCTCGAAGGCCGCCGCCACCACCCGCTCCGGCACGTCCGTCTCGCGGCCTGTGGACGTGCGTACATCCGCGGAGCGACGCGAGATCATGGCTCACCGTATCGGCCGGGTCGAAGGCAGTAGCGTGCCGGGTGCGCAGCACAGCACTGCCGGACAATGACGGCCACTGACGGCCACAGACGGCCACAGACGGTCACACTCGCACGCAGACGCACATGGGAGGAAAGCATGAGCGAGTCCGGCAGTCCGCAGCCGGTCGCAGAGCTGGCCGGCCGCACCGCGCTGGTCACCGGCGGTGGCTCCGGGATAGGGCTGGCCACTGCCCTGCTGCTCGTCGCCCACGGCGCGCGGGTCGCGGTCCTCGACCGGGCGTACGGCCCGTTGCCCTCGTCCCTGCTGGCCCTGACCGCGGACGTGAGGGACGCCGCGGCCGTGGAACTTGCGGTTGGCGGGCTGGCCGAGACCTTCGGCCACCTCGACATCCTGGTGAACTGCGCCGGAGTCGGTGCTGTCGGCACCGTCGAGGAAGCCACCGAGGACGAGTGGACCCGCGTGCTGGACATCAACGTGATCGGTCTCGCGCGAGTCACCAGCGCCGCGCTGCCGCTGCTCCGCGGCTCCAGCCACGCCAGCGTGGTCAACATCTGCTCGATCGTCGCGACCCTAGGGCTGCCGCGGCGCGCCGTCTACTCGGCGTCGAAGGGCGCCGTGCTGTCGCTGACGCTGGCCATGGCCGCGGACCATCTCGCCGAGGGGATCCGGTTCAACGCGGTGAACCCGGGGACGGCCGACACGCCCTGGGTGCAGCGGCTGCTCGACCAGTCGGCCGACCCGGTCGCCGAACGCCGGGCGCTCGAGGCCCGCCAGCCCACCGGACGGCTCGTCACCGCCGACGAGGTGGCGCACGCGGTCCTCTACCTGGCTAGCCCGACCTCGGGAGCGACGACGGGGATCGTGCTGCCGGTGGACGGCGGGATGCAGACCCTTCGCCCGGCCCAGCCTCGCTAGCCGGCCTGCAGGGTCGGCAACGTCAGCAGGTCCGAGAGCAGGCCGTACGCCGTGTCCCGGACCGTGGGCTGGGACGAGGACACGGTGACGGGGCACAGCAACCTGGACCGGATGGTCAGGCCGAGGCTGGTGCCGGTCAACGGGTAGAGCACGTGGTCGGGACCGATCTCCACCAGACGTACGGCGGCCTGGTTGGACCCACCTGGGGTACGCGTCAGCTCGGATAGGCTGACCAGCCGGTTGCCGTTCGCGGCGGCCCGGATCGCTCGTTCGGCCGTGTCCTGGCTGACGGGTTCGCGCAGCACCGTCGCGAGGTCGAGCCGCTCGCCCCAGACCGCGGCCGACAGCGCCGCGAGCTTGACCGCCGCGTCCAGGCCGTCCAGGTCGTACGACGGGTCGGCCTCGGCCACACCCATCGCCTGCGCCGACGCGATCCCCTCCACCAAGGTCCCCCCGGCGGCAAGCGCCGACAGGACGATGCTCGAGGTCGAGTTGAGCACCCCGCGAAAGCCCAAGACGTCCGCCGCGGGCAGCCCGTGCCGGACCAGGTTGAAGACCGGCATACCGTCGGCCACCGCCGACTCGTACCGGTAGGACGCACCGCGGGCGGCAGCGAGGTCCTCGAGCTCGCGCAGGGCGTGCGCGACCGGGCCCTTGTTGGCGCTGACGACACTGCGACCAGCGAGCAGCGCGGCGCGGATCGCCTCGCTGGCCACTGCCCCGGTGAACGGCTCAAGTGGCAAGGTCTCGACGATGACATCGGCCGGGCAGGAGGCCGCGAACGCCGCAGGGGCGACCGCAGGTCCGTGCCGGTGGTCGTGGGCGGCCGCCGCGATCAGGTCGGCGAGGTCGAGCCCCCCGGCGTCGACCCGGCTCCCGGACCGACCGGTGCTCACCCCCGTGACCACCAGGGCGACCCCCCGGTCGCGACGCAACCAGTCCCCCTCGGCCAGCAGGACCTCGGCCAGCGCACGCCCGACCGAGCCGAAGCCGAGCAGGCCGAGTCGCACGACCTCGACCGGCTCCGTCTCCATGTCCCGCAGACTAGGGCGACGATGACCTGGCCCGCACCGGCCGCACCACAGCGCCCTGGAGCCGTACGGAGGAGGACCGTTGGACGTCCCCACGATCCGCCTGCTCGACGATCCGGTCCTGCGTACGCCGACGACAGCGGTGACCGCCTTCGACGAGGACCTGGTCCGGCTGGTGGAGCGGATGAACAAGGCCATGCACTCGGCGGAGGGGGTCGGGCTGGCGGCCAACCAGATCGGAGTCGCCCTGCGCGTCTTCGTCTACGACGTCGGCGGGCCCGATCAAGGTCACGTCGTGAACCCCGTCCTGTCGGTGGACCCCGCGGGCGACACGTACGAAGAGCTTGAGGGCTGCCTGTCCCTGCCCGAGCAGCACCACCCATGCGTGCGCTGGTCTCGTGCCGTGGTGCAGGGGTTCGACCTGGACGGCCAGCCCGTGCAGGTGCAGGGCGACGGACTGCTCGCCCGCTGCCTGCAGCACGAGGTCGACCACCTGGACGGTGTCGTCTACATCGACCGGATCTCCCGTCGCGAGCGGCGCAGGGCACTGGACGAGTACGCCGTCTACCAAGCAAGGACCCCCGGTCTTGGCGGCGGCCAAGGCTGACAGGATGGCCCCATGTCCCGCCCCGAGACGCCGGCACAGGCCTGGCAGGCCCTGCGCGAAGGCAACGACCGGTTCATCGCGGGTCTGCGCGAGCACCCGAACCAGGACGCCGACCGAAGGACCGCGCTCGCCGAAGGTCAACGCCCCTTCGCCCTCGTCTTCGGCTGCTCGGACTCACGGGTCGCGGCAGAGATCGTGTTCGACCGAGGCCTCGGCGACCTGTACGTGGTGCGTACCGCAGGGCACGTCGTCGACACGGCCGTGCTGGGGTCGATCGAGTTCGGCGTCGACCTGCTCGACATCCCCCTCGTCGTGGTCCTCGGCCACGACGGCTGCGGCGCGGTCATCGCCACCCTTCGGGCGCACGAGACCGGCGAGATGCCCGGCGGGTTCGTCCGCGACATCGTCGAGCGGGTCGGCCCGAGCGTCATCACCGGCCGCCTGGCCGGCCACGACGAGCTCGACGAGGTGATCGACGAGCACACCCGGCACACCGCTCAGCTGCTGATCGAGCGGTCCGCGGTGATCGCCAAGCGGGTAGCCGACGGCCGGTGTGCGGTCGTCGGCGTCAACTACACCCTCGCCGAGGGCAACGCCAAGATCCTGGAGGCATTCGGCGACATCGGTACCTCCACCTGAGGCCAGGGCCTCAGACGCTGGCCCACGCCTCGCAGGTGGGCGCGACGTCTTGCCCGGTCGCGGCCGCCTCAGCGATCGCGAGCGACAAGGTCGTGACTGACGTGGTCGGTGTCGTCGACGTCGTAGTGCCCGACGGCCCCACCGAAGTCAAGCGTGGCAAAGGTGTTGTCACGGTCAGTTGAGCTTGCGCGTGTCCGCCGGCAGCGCCCCACCGGCATAGACGTCCTCGGCCAGCCGGGCGAGCGCCGTCAGCGCGACGTTCTGGCTCCACGGCCCGTACGACACCCGGGCCACACCCAGCGCCTTGAGCCGCTCGAGACTGAGCGACCCCGGCACCGCGATCAGGTTGACCTTCTGCGGGCCGAGGGCCCCGACCAGTCGCGTCACCGTCGGCTCGTCGAGCCGGCCGGGGACGAAGAATGTGGCCGCACCGGCGTCGAGGTAAGCGCGGCCGCGCTCGATGGCATCGGCGACCACGAGCTCCGGATCCTTGTCGCCGGCCTTGAGGAAGGCGTCGGTACGTGCGTTCAGGACGAACGGGATCCCGGCGCGACTTCCGGCGGCGACGGCCGCCTCGACGGCGCGCACAGCGTCGGCCAGCGGCTTCAGCTGGTCCTCGAGGTTCGCGCCGACGATGCCCACGCCGATGGCTCGGCTCACCGTCTCGCCGGCGTCGCCGTAGCCCGCCTCGAGGTCAGCGGTGACGGGCAGGTCCACCGCGGCGGCGATCCGGCCCACCGTGGCGATCATCAGGTCACGCGGGATCTGCTCGCCGTCGGGGTAGCCCAGCGATGCGGCGATCGAGTGGCTCGCGGTCGCGAGTGCCCGGGTACCCGGCACGTCGGCGACCACGCGCGCGGAGATCACGTCCCAGACGTTGACCACCCGCAACAGCTCCGGGGCGGCGTGCAGGCGGAGCAGCTCGGCGGCCTTCGTGGCGGTGCTGGTCGGTTCGGTCATCTCGCCAACCTACCCGGGGCGGCCGGCGAGCACCTGCCTTCGTCGGTCGTCCAGCAGGGTCCGCCCGGTGGCGTGGAACAGGTGATGCCGCTCCTAGGATCCTGCCCTGTGCCAGACTCGGCCGGTGCCTGCTGTCGCGGTCCATCACCAGGTCTCCGGACCCGCTGACGCCCCTGTCGTCGTGCTCGCGGGCTCGCTGGGGTCGACGCTGGCGATGTGGGACCCGCAGGCTCCTGCGCTGGCCGAGCACCTGCGCGTGGTGCGCTACGACCTGCGCGGCCATGGTCGTTCGCCGGTCCCGCTTGGTCCGTACTCGATGGACGACCTGGTTGACGACCTGGTCGCACTCCTCGACCGGCTCGAGGTCGAGCGAGCGCACGTCGTCGGTCTCTCGCTCGGCGGCATGATCGCGATCCGGATGGCCGTACGCGAGCCGCGCCGGGTGGACCGGCTGGCGCTGATGTGCACGTCAGCCTCGCTCGGGCCACCGCAGGGCTGGGCCGACCGTGCCGCGGCGGTCCGTGCTGACGGAACCGCCTCGATCGCCGCTGCCGTGGTCGGTCGATGGCTCACGCCCGAGCAGCACCGCGCCTACCCGACCCTCGTCGCCGAGCTGGAGGCGATGATCGCGTCGACGTCTGTCGAGGGCTACGCCGCCTCGTGCGCAGCCATCGAGCACATGGACCAGCGGGCCGACCTCGCAACGATCGTCGCACCCACGCTGACGATCGCCGGTTCCGACGACCCGGTTACCCCGCCCGCGCACCTGGCGGCCATCGCCTCGGCGATCCCAGGGGCCCGGCTGCTCGTCCTCGATGGCGCCGCCCACCTGGCCAACCTCGGCCAGCCGGCCGCGGTCAACGAGGCGCTGATCGGCCACCTCGTGACGGTCTAGATGAACAGCAGCTGCGCACCCTCGGTCAGCTCGATGAAGTCGCTCGCGCTGATGATGCCCTCGACCTCCTCGTAGAGGTCGGCGTCGCTCAGGTGGTTCATGTCGGCACTGAGCCGGCAGGCCCACAGGTGCCCACCTGCGGCGACGATCTGCTCCAGGAACTCGGGGACCTCCGGGACACCGAGATCAGCGATCGACTTCTTGAGCTGATGGGTGGCCAGTCCGGTCACGCCGGGGAACGGTGTGATCCCCATCGGCATGTGCGTCGCCGTGTTGCCGACCGGGGTGAACTTCAGGTCGTGCATCCGAGACTTGGTGATCATGTCGAAGCCCCAGAAGGTGAAGAAGAGGTGAGTCTCCACTCCCTCGCCCAGTGCTGCGTTGGCCAGGATCAGGCCGGGGTAGGCCATGTCGAGGTTGCCTTTCGAGCAGATGATGGCCAGCTTGCGCCCGGTGCTCGTGTCGTTGGCGAACGAGGGGATGATGACGTCCTGCGTGGTGGTCATGTCGCGGTCCTTCGGGTCGAGGTCAGACACATCCGTGCGGCTTGGGCAGGCCGGCGACATAGGCCATCTTCTTCGCCGGCTTCTGGGGGAAGAGCGCGAACTGCTCGCGGGTGGGGATGCCACCCGCGGTCTGGACACGTCGCGTCGTGGCTGTCTCGCCGGTCGCAGCGAAGTCCTCCCGAAGGAAGCGGATCGCTCGCCAGTGCTCGTCGGTGAGGTCGATCCCGATGTTCTGCGCAAGGACCTTGGCGAGCTCCTCGTCCCATTCGTCGTACTCGGTGAGGAACCCCTCGTCGTTGACGTGGACCTCACGGCCGTTCATCGTCGTCACGGGCATGGCTGGCTACTCCGTCTCGTCGTCGGCGTGCTTGCCGGCCATGGACATCGCGGCCGGCAACGGTGTGGGTCGCCCGGGCAGCAGGACGTTCCAGTACATCCAGCGGAAGCCGAGCTTGCCCCAGTGGTTGACCTCGGTCTCCTTCAGCAGGCTGAAGGGACCGATGCCCGGCACCGGGTACTTGCCCGGGAGCGGCTCGGTCAGGTAGTTGAAGTCGATGAGCAGCCCCTTGCCGTGGCCGGTCTCGACGAAACAGTTGGCGTGGCCGTCGAACTTCTCGGTCATCGGTCGCCCGTGCGCGTGCTCGACGAAGTTGTCCACGAACAGGTCGATCGAGAAGTGCGCCACCGACCCGGCCTTCGAGGCGGGGATGTTGGATGCGTCGCCGATCGCGAAGATGTTCGGGTACGCGCTCGACAGCAGCGTCTCCTTGTCGACGGGGACGTAGTTGAGCTCGTCCCCCAGGCCGGACCGCGCGACGTAGTCAGCGCCCTTGTTCACCGGCACGGTGACGAGCAGGTCGTACTCGACCTCCCGGCCGTCGAAGGAGACGAGCCGACGGTTGACCGCGTCGACGGACTCAACCATGAAGTCCGGTTCGAGAGCGATCTGCCGCTTGTCGAGCATGCTGCCCAGGTACTTGGATGCAACCGGCTTGGTGAACGCTCCCTCGAGCGGGGTCACGTAGGTCATCTGCACCCGGTCCCGCAGTCCACGATCGGTGAAGAAGGCATCAGCCAGGAAGGCGAACTCAAGCGGGGCAACCGGGCACTTGATGGGCATCTCCGCGACGTGGACGACCAGGCGGCCACCGGGCCAGTCCGCCAGCTTCGCCGCGAGCCGCGAGGCACCGTCGAAGGTGTAGAACTCGTGGACATCGCCGCCCAGGTCGTCGGCCATCCCCGGCGTCTGATCTGGGCGTGGGGACGTTCCGGTCGCGATGACGAGCTCGTCGTAGCGCAGCGTACGGCCGCCTTCGAGCACCACCAGGCCCTCGTCCGGGAGCACCCGCTCGACCTCGGCCTCGACGAGCTGGACCCCTTCGGCGATGAACCGGCTTCGGGGCTTGCAGACCTCGTCGGGTCGGTAGATCCCGAACGGGACGAACAGGAATCCAGGCTGGTAGTAGTGGGTGGCGCTGTGATCGACGACCGTGATCGCCCACTCCTCGTGGCCGAGGCGTCGGCGGAGCTTGTTCGCCGCCATCGTGCCTGCGGTCCCACCACCTAGGACGACCAACTGCTTCTCAGCATCGTGCAGCTCCATGAGGCCAACGCTAGGCCGGCCGATCGGGCCGGGTGAGAGTCGAAAGTCCTCGATCGGTGGCTAGGCCGCTGCCATCCCAGCCTCCTGCGGGACGTCGTCCTTCTTGGCGTTGATGAAGACCGTCGCGCAGACAAGTGCGCCGGTCAGCAGGATCGCCCCCCACAGGAACGCTACGTGGTAGCCCTGAATGAGCGCATACGGAGTGATCTGCTGCGCCTGGGACGGGTCTGTCAGGTGGGTCGCGAAGTACCCAGTGACCGCGGAGGCGAACACCGTGTTGAGCAACGCAGTACCCAGCGAACCGCCGATCTGCTGCGAGCTGTTCAGCACCGCGCTCGCCACGCCAGCGTCGTGATGACCGACGCCGACCAGGGCCACGCTGGACGCCGGGATGAACACGCCGGCGAGCCCCATGCTCATCAGGAGCATCGCGGGAAGCACGTGCGTGACGTAGGCGGTGTCCTGGCCGATACGGGTCAGGAGCACCATCCCGACCACGGCCATGATCAAGCCGGGGATCATCAGTGGCTTGGGCCCGATCTTGGGCAGGAGCTGCGCGACGATGCCCGCGGCGAAGATGATGCCGCCGCTGAACGGAAGGAAGGCGAAGCCGGACTTCAACGGGCTGTAGCCCAGGTTGATCTGGAAGTAGTAGGTCAGGAACAGGAACATCGCGAACAGGCCGGCGCCGACGAGCAGGAACACCAGGTAGGCGCCGCCGCGGTTGCGGTCGAGCACGATCCGTAGCGGCAACAACGGGTTGGGCGTGCGCCGCTCCCAGACCACGAACGCCACCAGGAGCACGACGGCAAGGACCAGGAAGCTGAGCGTCGACGTCGCCGTCCACCCCTGCACGGAGGTGTCGTTCGCCTTGCCCGGATTCTTGGGCTTGGCCGCCTCGGTGAAGCCGTAGACGAGCGAGACAAGACCAAGGGTCGAGAGCACAGCACCGGGGATGTCGTAGCGCGTGTCGCCAGGAGCCTTGCTCTCGTGCACGACTGAGTACGCCGCGACCGCGGTGATCAGCGCGATCGGCACGTTGACCCCGAGGCACCAGCGCCACGACGCGTACTGGGTGAGGACACCACCGACGATCAGGCCGATCGCCGCACCACCGCCGGAGATCGCCCCGAAGACACCGAAGGCGCGAGCTCGTTCCTTCGGGACGGTGAAGGTCACGGTGATGAGGGACAGGGCCGCCGGTGCCAGCAATGCCGCAAAGGCGCCCTGCAGACCACGCGCGGCGAAGAGCAGGCCGGCCGTCGGAGCCAGGCCACCGAGCGCCGAGGCCCCGGCGAACCCGATCAGGCCGATGATGAACGTGCGCTTGCGACCGTTGTAGTCAGCGATGCGACCACCGAGCAGCAGCAGGCCACCGAAGGCCAGGGTGTAGGCCGTGACCACCCACTGGCGGTCGGCCGTGCTGATACCCAGCTCTCGCTGCGCGCTCGGCAGCGCGATGTTGACGATCGAGGCATCCAAGATGATCATCAGCTGAGCCACGGCGATGACTCCCAGCGCCAGCCACCGGCGTGGGTCGTCGGACTGCATGCCCATGTGGGGCTCGGACGAAGCTGCGGTCGGATCGGTCACCAGGGCTCCAGACGCAGTGCCGGACCGTAGGCCCGGCGGCGAGGACAGTCGGGCTGAGTCCGCAGGACCGGTGAACGCGTCCCGATCAGCCAGCGCAAAGGCTAGCGGAGGCCGCCGGCAATCGCGCGGAGGAGCACCTCTCCGCGATCATCGGCGTCCTGTTCGCGCGTCGGCAACCTGCAGGTGCGCGGATCGCCCCCGTGCCAGATCAAGCCGCCCAGACCATCTCGTACCCCGCGCCGGGTGCACGTGCCTCGCGCCTGAGCCCCGAGTACACCGCGCCGCACGTCATCGTGCTGTTCGGTGCGACCGGAGACCTGGCTCGTCGCAGGCTACTGCCCGGCCTCGCCCACCTCGCGACCTCGTCGAAGCTCGCCCCTGACATCCGGGTCGTGGGTACGTCGCTCGAGGCGTTCGACCACGAGGAGTTCCGAGCCTTTGCCAGGACCGCCATCAGCGAGTTCGGCACCCACCCGCTCAGCGACGAGCAGTGGGACGCGTTCGCCTCGCGCCTGACCTACCTGCCGATGGACACCGAGCCGAGCGCCCTGTTGGCCGCCGTCGCGGCCGCGGAGGCGCAGCTCGGCCCTGACGTCCGTCGCCTGCACTACCTGAGCGTGCCCCTGAAGGCAGCCCTCGCGGTGATCACCCGCCTCCGGGACGCCCAGCTGGTCGAGCGGGCACGAGTGGTCATGGAGAAGCCGTTCGGAACCGACCTGGACAGCGCCATCCGGCTCAACGACCAGGTGCACGAGACGTTCGACGAGAGCCAGATCTTCCGCATCGACCACTTCCTGGGCAAGGAGGCGGCCCAGAACATCCTGGCGTTCCGCTTCGCAAGTGCATGGCCGAAGGGACGCGCATCATCTCGATCGCGTTCCAGGAGGCGCCGCGGACGATGTTCCCCCGCGAACTCCGGGGTCGGCTCGGCCGGTCCGGACCATCTCACCTTCGACCTGGCGGACTCCTCGAGGGTGTCACTCTCGTTCTATGGCAAGCGGCCGGGCCCGGGAATGAAGCTCGACAAGCTGAGCATGCAGTTCTCCACCCAGGAGACCGACCACGCCGGCGAGGTCCTCGAGGCGTACGAGCGGCTCATCCTCGACGCGATGCACGGCGACCACACGCTGTTCACGACGGCGGACCGCATCGAGAGCCTGTGGGAACGCTCGATCCCGCTGCTTGAGGACCCGCCGCCGGTCAAGCCGTACAGCCCAGGCACCTGGGGGCCGAACGCGATCCACCAGCTGATCGCGCCGCATGCGTGGCGGCTCCCGTTCGAGCACACCTGGCGAGAGAAGAAGTAGCGCCGGTGAACGACCTGTGGCCGATCGCGCTGGCTATCGCTGCGTCGCCCTTCCCGCTGATCCCGGCGATCCTGCTGCTCTTCGCGCTACGGGCCCGGGCGACGTCCACGAGCTTCCTGCTCGGGTGGTTCGTCGGCGTCGGGGTCCCGACGTCGGTCTTCGTGCTGGCCTCCGACCTGGTCGAGGGCAGCGACTACACGCCTCGTTGGGTCTCGTGGACCCGACTCGTCCTTGGTACCGCGCTGGTCGTCTACGGCATCTGGGAGTGGCTCAACCGCAAGGCCGAGACCGCTGAACCCGCCTGGATGCGCGGGCTGGCCGAGGCGACGCCAGGGTCAGCCCTCCGGCTGGCGCTGGTCCTGGGCTTCAGCACCGTCGCCTCGCTCAGCGTCGCCGTACCGGTCGGCGCCAACCTGATCCTCGGCGAACCTGCCCTCGGCCCGCTGGGCAAGGCCCGGGACTGGTTGCGGGCCAACAACGCAGCCCTGATGGCGGTCGTGATGGTGGTCATCGGATCGGTGGTCGGGGCGAAGGGGCTGTCAGGTCTCTAGAACTTCTAGGGTCTAAGGCTTGGCCGGCGCATGCATGAGCTTCTTGTTGACGAACTCGTCCAGCCCGTACGGTCCGAGCTCACGCCCGACCCCGGAACGCTTGGTGCCGCCGAAGGGCAGCTCAGGCCCACCGCCCTGGGGCTCGTTGATCCACACCATGCCGGTGTCCAGGCGGTCAGCCACGTCAAGAGCCAGCGCCTCGTCGTTGCTGTAGACCACGCCGCCCAGCCCAAACGGTGAGTCGTTGGCCAGGCGTACCGCCTCGTCGGCGTCGGCCACCCGATAGACGACCGCGGCCGGGCCGAACAGCTCCTCCCGGTACGCCCGCATGTCCGGCGTCACGTCGGTCAGGACCGTCGCCTCGACGAAGGCGCCGGCCCGGTCGAGCCGCCGGCCGCCGGTACGTACGGTCGCGCCCTTGCTCACCGCGTCCTCGATCTGGGCCATCAGGCCACGCGCGGCCTGCTCGGAGGACAGCGGCCCGTAGGTCGTGGCCGGGTCTGTGGGGTCGCCGGTGACCTGGGCGGCCATCTCGGCGGTGAACGCCGCGACGAAGTCCTCGTACAGGCTGTCCACCACGATCATCCGCTTGGACGCGTTGCACGCCTGGCCCGCGTTCTCCATCCGGGCACCGACTGCCGCGGACACGACGCCGGCCAGGTCATCGGTATCCAGGACGATGAAGGCGTCGGACCCACCCAGCTCGAGCACGATCCGCTTGAGGTTCTTGCCCGCGAGAGCGGCCACGGCCGTCCCTGCTCGCTCGCTGCCCGTGACCGAGACGCCGGCGATCCGCGGGTCGGCGATCATGTCGGCGACCTGGTCGTCCGAGGCGAAGACATTGACGTAGGCACCCGCAGGCAGCCCGGCATCGTGGAAGAGCTGCTCGATGGCCAGGGCCGACTCCGGGCACTGCGGAGCCGGCTTGAGCGCAATGGTGTTGCCGATCATCAGGTTTGGGGCCGCGAAGCGAGCGACCTGGTAGTAGGGGTAGTTCCACGGCATGATCCCGAGCAGCGGACCGACGGCCGCCTTGCGCACCCAGGCGGTGCCGTCCGAGGTCGAGTCCAGCGGGACGTCCGCCAGCAGACCGGGTCCCTGCTCGGCGTAGTAGCGATAGATGTCCGCGACGAACTCGACCTCGCCGACCGCCTCAGCGGTCGTCTTCCCCATCTCGCGGGTGATCAGCGCGGCCAGCTCGTCCGCCCGGTCGAGGTAGAGCTGAGCCACCCGGAGCAGCACCTCGCTCCGCTCCTGCTTCGAGGTGAGACGCCAGGAGCGGTACGCACCGTCGACCTGGTCGACGACGTGGGCGACCTGCGCGTCGGTCGCGGTGGCGAACTCGCTCTCGACCGTTCCGGTGGCTGGATTGACGACCTGGTAGGAGCTCAACGTCGGACCTCTCGCTCGGCGGCGGTGCAACCGCGTCGAGAGTACGTTCCCACCGGCAGCAGAGCCAGCCACCGCGACGATGAACGAGCGGCTCGTCGGCGTAGACGCTAGTGGTAGAAGTACGGGTCGAGCACGCTCACCGGCGAGATGGAGTCGACCGGGAGCCCGTTGCTGCTGGCTGCGGTACGGATGGCGTCGGCGTCGGGACCGTCGTAGATGCAGAACGTCTTGCGCTTGTCGTCGCTGACGTACGAGTGCAGCCACGTCACGCCGACGACAGCGTTGTGGTCCACGACGCCGAGGCACGTCTTCGCGCCATCGTCGGTCGTCGGGATCTCCAGGCCGTCCGGGAACGTGCGCTCGACCAGGTAGCGGGGCATCGTCTTCTCCTTGTTGCACGGGACCGTCGGTCGGTCCGCCTAGCTCTAGTCAGCCAGCAGCAGGACCCCGCGGGCATCGGGAGGGATCACCATGTTGCGCCGGCGCACTCCCTACCTTTCGGGGCGGCAGAGGTCAGCCCGCAGAGGTCACCAAGCAGAGGTCAGCCGGCGACCGCGAGGTCGCGCGCCCGGCGGACGGCCTCGAGGCGCGAGGCCACCCCGAGCTTCGCGAGGATCGACGAGACGTGGTGCCCGACGGTCTTCTCCGACAGGTGCAGCCGCGCGGCGATGTCGGCGTTGCGCAGGCCGGCGTCGAGCAGGTCGAGCACCTCGAGCTCGCGGTCGGTGAGCCCGCCGACGTTCGCACGTGTGCTGGCCCGGGCACCGCGAGGGACCTTCGCCCCGATGGAGCGCAGCTTCGCGTCCGTACGCTCGACGAGGACGCTCGCGCCGAGACGCTCGAACATCGCCCTCGCCTCGCGCAGGTCGATCTCGTCGTCGCTGTCGAGCAGCGCCCAGGCGACCTCGTAGGTGAAGCCTTCTGCGGCCCAGATCGCAGCGGCCGACCGGGCCTGCCCTGCCATGGACAACCGGGCCGCCTCGAGCCCGCCATCGGGAGCCTGGTCGAGCAGCCCAGCGCGCCACAGCAGCAGCGAGAGCATCCCCAGGTACTCGCGGTGACCAAGGCGCAGTGCCTCGTCGTACGAGGGGCGGACCGCGGCCTCGACGGCTGCGACGTCGCCCTCAAGCAGATGGGCCTCGCCGCGGGCCACAGCGATGGGGCCGTCGTAGCCGAGCACCTGCGCATCACGAACGTGCTCGCGCGCCTCGTCCAGGAACCGCCACGCGGTCTCGGAGTCATCTCGACGGGCCGCCAGCAGGCCCAGCACGCACAGCGGTTCCATCCGGCTGGCCCTGAAGGACGCGCGGACGTAGAGCAGCTCGTTGGCCTCCGCCTCGGCCACCACCCAGTCGCCGCGCTGGAGCAGGAAGGTCACCTGCGCCGCCAGCAGGCAGAGGAACGATCCGTTGAGATCGTGATCCGTGGTGTACCGCAGGCCGTCGTCGAGCAGCACCTGCAAGTCGTCGAAGCGCCGCGACACGGTCGCGAGGTGGGCGAGGTTGTTGTAGCCGCGGGCAGCGTCGTCCTCGAGGTCGTGCTCGAGGGCGATCCGGAGGCTCTCTTGGACCATCGGCACGGCCCGCGCGTCGCCGACCTCCGCCAGGCAGCAACCGAGTGAGTTCAGGCAGTAGGCGATCACGTGCGGATCGCCGACTTCGCGGGCGAGCGCAACGCCGCGCTCAGCCTCGGCGACGGCCAGCGGGCGGTCGGTCCCTTCGACGCACACCATCGCGTGCAGCACGAGCGCCAGCGCCAGCTCAGGGCTCGGTGGCAGCTCCTGTACGACGGCGAGCGCTTCGTCGATCAGTGCCGGCGAGTGCACGTGATCGCCGATCGTGGTGAGCGAGCGCGAGTACTGCAGAAGCGCGTCTGCGAGCTCGTGCGGCCGGTCGACCTGGCGAAGCATCTCCACGAGCCGTTGCCAGGCCTCGATGGCCGAGTGCTGCTCATCGGTGAGGTGGCACTCGCTCGCACGCTTGCGGAGCAGGTCGATCCGCGCGTCGGGGTCAAGAAGGTCGGCGTAGGGCATCGCGCGGCCGTACTGGTACGCCGCCTCGCGGTGCGACCCCAGGCTCGCAGCGGAGTCCCCGGCCGCGACGGCGAACTCCAGGACTGAGGGGCCGTCGCCGGCCATCTCGGCGTGCTCGGCCAGCCGTGCGTACGGGCGCGGGGACATCGGCATCGCGCGCAGCCGGTCGAGGACCTGCCAGTGCAGCGCACCGAGGCGGCCTGGGGTGATGCCGGAGAGCACGGACTGCCGTACGAGCTCGTGCCGGAAGGCGTAGGTGGGCGCCTCGAAGCGCAGCATGCCCGCGCTCACGCACTCGTCGACCGAGTCGGCGGACACGTCCGGCATCGCGTGCACGAGGTTCGGCTCGATCCGCGAGCCGATCACTGCGGCCGTCTCCAATGCCAGCCGGGCCTGAGGGGACAGCCGGTGCACCCGGGACAGGACGGCGTCCTGGACGGTCGGCGGCAGCTGGCTCCCCTCCGCGGCCACCACCTCCGTGACGAAGAACGCGTTGCCGCCCGTCTCGCGGTAGAGCGCCTCGGCGTCGATGCCGGTCTCCGCCGCGAGCTCGGCGACAGCCGCGGCAGACAGGAGCGGCACCTCGATCCGCCGTACGACGGACTGCGAGGCGATGTCGCCGAGCATGACCCGCAGCGGGTCCGACGGACGCAGGTGCTCGTCGCGGTAGGTCGCGACGACGAGCGTGTGCGTGCCCTCGAGGCGCCGCGCCAGGAAGCGCACCAGGTCGAGCGTCGACTCGTCGGCCCAGTGCAGGTCCTCAATCACCAGCACCGAGGGGCCGGCGCTCTGCAGCGCCGCGAGCGCGGTCTCGAACAGGCCGTCGCGCTCTCCCGATCGCAACAGCTCGCCGACCCGGGGGTCGAGGTGCGGTGCGACGTCGACGAGCGGGCCGAGCGGCCGCGGCGACGTCAGCGGGTCGCAGGCGCCCCAGAGCATCCGTCCGCGCGTACGAGCGAGCCCGCTCCACTCGCGTACGAGCGCGGACTTGCCGACGCCTGCCTCACCATGCACCAGGACGAGCCGACCGGAGCCACCGAGGGCTTCGTCATGCAGGCCGGTCAGGCTCTCGACCAGGTGGTTTCGCTCGACCAGTGCCACGTGCTCAGGATAAGTGCCACGATCCTGCTGGGGAGGCAGGAACGTGGACATCCCCGGCATCTCCAGGGACGGATCGTGCGCGAGGATCAACCGCTCGAGCTCCTGCAGCTGCGGCCCCGGGGCGACGCCAAGCTCGTCGGCGAGGGTCGAACGGGCGCGCTGGTAGGACGCGAGCGCGTCGGCCTGCCGCCCGCTTCGGTACTGAGCGGCCATCAGCAACGCCCAGAACGACTCGCGCATCGGGTGCCAGCGAACCAGCGCCTCGAGCTCGGCCACAGGCGGGGCGATGCCCGGGCGCCCCAGGTCTGCGGAGATCCGGCGCTCGAGGGCATCCAGACGAAGAGTGGACAGTCGCTCGGCCTCGGCCTCGAGCGGCCCACAGCCGGAGAACTCTGCGTACGGCGTCCCACGCCAGAGCGTCAAGGCCTCGGCGAGCACCGTGCTGGCCTCGTCCGGGCGGCCCTCGACGAGTGCCTTGCTGCCAAGGGCGAGGCGGCGCTCCAGGACGAGCGCATCCACGTCGTCCTCGGCGACCTCCAGGGCGTACCCGTGCCGGCCGGTTCGTACGAGGTCGGGCGAGGGCAGGTCACGGCGAAGGCGCGCCACGTGCGACTGCAGGGTGGTTGCGGCCGCAGCGGGCGGTTCCTCGCCCCAGAGCCCGTCGACGAGCCGGTCGGCACTGACCTCGCGACCCGGGGTGAGCGCGAGCAGCGCCAGCAGTCGTCGCGGAAGGGGACCGCGGATGTCGATCGCGCGACCGTTGTGGCTGACTTCGAGCGTCCCGAGGACCCAGATCTCCATGGTCTTGAAGGTACGAGTGGCGGCGCGGGCGCGTGAGGGGAGAACTCCCTAGATTCGCCGGTTGCCGACTGCTTGCGGCCGACCTGGGAGGTCTCCCCGCGTCGGTCCAGGCCGCTGCCAGCACCGCCGGGCAACGTCTGTCCTGCGCCACCGATCGGTGGGCGCCACAGCGAGATCCGAGCGAGGAGCCCCCCATGACCATCACGACGAGCAGCAGCACCACCCGCTCCCCCGTCACCATCGCAGCCAGCTCGACCAAGCGGATCCGGCGGACCCTCGCTGCGATGGTCGTCGGTCTCTTCGCGATGCTGGCCGTACCCGGCACCGCCTTCGCCTACACCGACCCGGACCGGGCCGTCTCGACCGCCGTCCCTGTCGCGTACCAGGCACCCGCTACGCAGGCGTCTCCCTCGGGATGGAGTCTGTCGACACCTTTCGTGGTGATCGCCATCGCTGTGCTGCTCGTGGGAAACCTCGTGGTGACCCAGCGCATCGCTCGGCGCCGTCGCGGTCAGCTGACGGCCCTCGAAGCCTGACCAAGCCGCCGGCTCCTCGGGTGCGAACGCGTGTCACTCGTTTCCGGCGTGGTACCGGAAGTCCCACCCGAGCGGTATCGCGGTGATCACGGCGACGCCGGCGAATGCTGGTACCGCCGACATCGAGCCAGACGGCGACAAAGCTGAACAGTGCAGCGACGGTCGCCGCGACGATGAGAGACGCTGACAGCGCGTACGGGAGACGCCCGGAGACGAGCACCGTGGTTCTCTGACTCAGGCGAGGCGGAGCTACCACCCTCGTCATGCGACGGCTGCCTTGCTCATCTGGCGGATGGCGACCGACAGTCCTGCCGACCATCCGGGTGCGCGACCACCAGGAGGGGGCACCAACGCCTCGACGTCGTGGCCACTTCTCGCCAGGAGCCACGCGGTCAAGGAGTTGGAGTTCCACATCTCGCCCGTACGCAGCTCGTCGCGCCCCCAGGTGGCGTTGGGGAACATGGGCACCAGCTCCAGCACCCGCTGAGCACGACCTCTGTCAGCGCTGAGTTGCTGTGGGCTCGCCACGGCCTCCGCACGGTCCGGGATGACGCCGTCGCGCCAGCGATGGATCTCGTACCGGAAGAACCGCGAGACACGAAGGCAGGACAGGCCAACCGCGCCCTCGCAGACGACGGCTGGATCGGGTGTCTCGTTGCTCCAGACCGGCGCCATCTCGACAACGAATCGCTCCCCGTCGAGCCGAACCTCCAGGGCGGAGTGGTATAGGTCACGGCGGTCGCGATGCTCGTGGCGCGCCACCAAAGCCTCGAACAGCCGGCCACTTTGTCGGACACTCGGATGTGCGTCCCCGGCGCCGAGCGGGAGCCAGTACAGGTCGACGCCATCGCTATCCGGCAAGTGCGGGCTCATCGGCATCGTCAGCCTCCTCCGCTCGACTCAACAGGAGGAGACGGATCGGCGGTAGGTGCGAAGGTCCCGAGGGCACCCGGGACCGAATCGGCAGCGTTGCCGCAGGTGGGACCTCTGGCCCTAGCGGTACCCACGCGATCGATGAACCGTGGACGCACTCACCTGCGCCGCCACTCCGGAGGTTTCTGATGACCGGTCCCATCCGTCAAACCGTCGGCTACCCCGTCGTGCTGGCGGCAGGAGCGGTGGCAGTGGCAGCTGTTCGGAGCCGGTCGCTGCGGTGGGGCGCGACTGACGCCGAGATCGCCGAGACCTTGCCCGGTGACGAGGCCTTGGACCGAGCCGACCTCGTGTCAACGCGCGCGATCACGATCCAGTCCAGCCCGGACGAGGTGTGGCCGTGGATCGCCCAGCTCGGGCAAGGCCGGGGCGGCTTCTACAGCTACGACTTCGCGGAGAACCTGATCGGCTGCAACATCCGTAGCGCGGAAACCGTAGTCGGCGAGTGGCAGGCCATCGCCGTCGGAGATGAGGTCAGGCTTCATCCCGAGGTCGCGCTGGCCGTCACCGTCGTCGAACCGGGACGGGCCCTGGTCCTGCGTGGCGCGGTCCCCGTGGGTGCGACTGCCGGGCCGTACGACATGACCTGGGCCTTCGTACTCCGAGGCGAACCCGGAGGCACCACCCGCCTGCTGGTACGCGAGCGCTACCGCTACGCGACACGGTGGGCCGCCCTGATCGTCGAGCCGGTCGAGCTCGTCAGCTTCATGATGAGCAAGCGCATGCTGCGCGGCATCAAGCAGCGGGCTGAGCTCGCTGACGTCGTCACGACCCGGACTCGGCGCAGCGCATGACGACGTCAGGAACGGCTGTCGCGTCGACGACTGGCCAGCGTGGTACGCCACCGCTCGCCGTCATCTCGGTTCGCGGACTGACCAAGGCCTACGGCGATGTCCAGGTGCTGCAAGGGATCGACCTGGACATCCGACGAGGTGAGGTGTGCGCGATCGTCGGACCGAACGGAGCCGGGAAGACCACCACGGTCGAGATCTTGGAGGGCTACCGCACCCGTAGCGGGGGGACGGCGCAGGTACTGGACGTCGACCCCGGGGTGCCGACCCGCGCGTGGCGCGCGCAGATCGGGATCGTCCTGCAGACCTGCCAGCTGCCCGCCGAGCTGACCGTCTGGGAGCTGGTCGAGCGGTTCGCCGGCTTCTACCCGAACCCCCGGCCCGTGGACGAGACGCTGAAGCTCGTCGGCCTCGAGGAGGAGCATCACTCGCGCGCCGGGACCTTGTCCGGCGGCCAGCAGCGCCGGCTGGACGTGGCCATGGCCTTGGTGGGCGACCCCGACCTGCTCTTCCTCGACGAACCGACCACCGGGTTCGACCCCTCCGCCCGGCACCAGGCCTGGGCAGTCATCAGCCGGCTGCGCGAGCTCGGCAAGACCATCCTGCTCACGACCCATTCAATGGAAGAGGCCGAAGCACTCGCCGACCGCGTCATCGTCATCGTCGCTGGCCGCATCGTCGCCGAGGGCACCCCAGACACTCTCGGCGGACGCGACCAGGCGCCCTCGACCATCCGCTTCCGTCTGCCCACCGACGTCAGGATCGAGCAGCTACCGGAGCTGCGCGGACGTCACTTCGCCGCCGACCGGGACCACGTCACGCTGGCCGGGGCGGACCTGACAGACCTGGGTGACCTCCTCGACTGGGCTCGGGCCAGCGCTACCTCGCTCCCGGGGCTGACCGTCGAGCGCCCAAGCCTCGAGGACGTCTATCTTGAGCTCACCGGAGGGGTGCGATGAGTGACACCAGGATCGTGTGGGCGGAGTTCCGCTACCAGCGCCGGTCCTTCCGGCGCGACCCGCAGGCCATGTTCTTCGCCGTGGGGCTGCCACTGCTGTACGTACTGATCTTCGTCTCGCTCTTCGGGAACCAGAGCATCGACTTCGTGTACAACGGCCAACCCGGTCCGCTCAAGGCCCACACGATCATGCTGGCCGGTTTCGCCGCTATCGGCGTGATCTCAGCCACCTTCTTCAACCTCGCCGTCGACCTCGTACAGGAACGCGAGAACGGGATCCTCAAACGCTTCCGTGGCACACCGCTCCCGACACGGGCGTTCATCGCCGGCCATGTCGGGACGTCGATCATCCTCGGGCTCGCCGTCGCCGCCGCGCTCGTCCTCCTGGGCCGGTTCGCCTACGGCATACCGCTTCCTCTCGCGGGGCTACCCGCACTTGTCCTCACCCTGCTGGTCTCGTCCGCTGCGTTCTGCTGCCTCGCCTTCGCGTTCACCCTGGTCGTACGCAAGGCTAGCGCCGCCGTTCCCCTCCTGACCGGCGTGACCCTGGCGCTGTACTTCCTGTCCGGGAACTTCTTCCTCCTCGAGCACCCCCCGCTGCCACTGCGCATCATCAGTGCGATCTTCCCGGTGCAGCACCTCAACAACGCCCTCCTCTCCCCGCTCAACCCCAACGCCACCGGGCTGCGGGTCGAGTGGATGGACCTCCTCGTGATCGCCGCCTGGGGACTGGGTGGACTGATCATCGCGCTCCGGTACTTCCGGTGGACCCCGAGCTCCCGAAGCTGATCGGTGGGCGTGGTGAGCGGTCGACCGCGAGGGTGAAGTCGACGGGTCGGCCGTAGTGCCCGGCGACGTCCACAGTCCGATGCTGGTCAGCCGAAGGCCACGAGCGTGCCGGCCTAGCGATCAGTTGCAGCCGATGTGCTCGAGAACGTGACCGGTCGGGTGCCCTTCGCGGGAGTGGGCGTAAGCGGATCCCGGGGTGGCAGTGGCCGACAGCCCCAGCTCGCCGTACCGGCTCGCGAAGTTGACCACCGGGCTGATCACCGGCGCGATCGCCTGAGTCGTCGGGTCAGGCGACGAGCCGGCACGAATTGCCAGCGCACGAGGACGGCCCAGCCCTTGCCAGGTCACGCGGACCCGCCCCCAGTCAGCCGCCCGAGCCGGCGGCGCTGCTGAGCAGCCGCGCCGGGGTCGTGCAGTCGGCCGCGTTGATCCAGGTTGGCCGAGACGCGCCGCCGGTGGTCGATCGGGTTGTGGTCGTCGTACTTGAACTTGGCCGTGACATGGATGATGTCGAGTCGGAGGCCTCGAATGCCAGGCAGCATGCGCCCGTACGGCTGAAGGCCCACGGCGATCTCCGCGTGGCCACCTTCGGGCTGGATCGCACTCATCTGGGTACGGAGCAGCGCCGCCTTCGCCTCGGGGTCGTCGAGGATCGTCGGCCTGCCGGTGAGCTGCACCGTGGCGTAGTAGCTGGTGGGGACGCCGTCCTCGTCCTCTCCGCCAGCCTTCGCGCGCCACGTGCTCGGGATGTAGGCGTAGTCGCCGACCACGGTGAAGAGAACCTTGGTGGCCGTCTCGACATGTCGCCAGACGGGGTTGGGCCGCGCGAGGTGGATGAGCAGGACATCGCCGTCCAGGACGGCGTGGGTCGGGACGACGAGCGGCGCCTCGGCCGGGTCGACGTTGTTGACCACGAGCTGCCCGAACATCGCGGCCGCGCCGAGCCAGTCCCGCCACTCCTGCGCGTCGAGGGGGGCGTCCCAGGGGTGGATGAGCATGGGTCTGCGATCAGGCCTGGAGGGAACCGATGATGAGCCGACGGGCGAGGACGGCCGAGGGCCAACCGTGGTGCAGGTGGCACTCGAGTGCGTCGGCAGCTGCCGTGACGCGGTCAAAGGCGCCTCGCCCAGCCCGTCGAAGATGAACAGGGCCCGCGTCGTCTCCGAGTTGAGTCGGGTCCGCGTGGTCTCCGTGCCCTCGGCCAGGACGAGTCGGGTCGGACCGTCGTATCCGTCGAGGTCCTCGCCGCCGATCAGCACCAGGTGCTGCACCGAGACCGCGTTGTAGAGGTCGGTCAACGGATCGATCCGCGGCAGTCCGTCGGCGCAACGACGCAGCAGCGCATCATCACCTCGGGCGTCGTCAGGCCTGCCCACCAGACCCTGGGCGGCCATGAGCGTGACGACGTAGTCGGGGTGGGACTGCCATACCCGAGGGTCGATCCAGGTGTCGTCGAGCGCCCTGGCGGCGATCATCAGTCCCCCACGCCAGGTTGGTAGACAGACAAGGCGAACCTGGCTGTCCGCTTCCCCTTGTTGGCGTACGTATGCGGCTGGTCCCCGGCAAACCACATGGCATCCCCGGCGCCAAGTGCGACCCTCTCGTCCGCCACCGAGATGGTCACCGATCCGTTGAGTACATGCACAAGCTCGCGAGTTCCTCGTGAGTGCTCCTCGGACACGTAGTCGTCGCCCGCGCCAAGGGTCCAGTCCCACAGCTCGACCACGTTCGGTGCCTCGGTAGACGCCACGAGCACCCCCCGCCCTCCGTGCTCGCCCTCCCAGAAGAGGTGGTGCTCGTCCTTTCGACGCACGGACAGAGCGGACGACTCGGGCAGGTCCACCAAGGACGCGAGGCTGATGCCGAGTGCGGTGCTCAGCCGTAGCAGCGTCGCGATGCTCGCGTTGGTCACACCCTGCTCGACGTTCACCACCATGCGTCGGCTCACGCCCGAGCGCGTCGCGAGGTCGTCGAGGGTCCAGGCGTGCCCACCTCGTGCTGTACGGACGCGGCGCCCGATCAAGGACGACAGGCCCGCGTCCACCCGGGCTCCAGACTCCATTCGTGCACAATACTGCACCACGAAGTGCAATGGCGCTCAGGTCCGCGACACGGCCCCGCTGAGCTCTGGCCAGGGGTCAGATAGCGGCAACGACCTTGCCCCGTACGCGGCCCGCTTCCAGGTCGCGCATCGCTTCGGGGATCTCGGCCAGTGAGCAGGTGCGGTCGAGCACCGGAGTGACCGCACCGTCTTCGATCATCGCCCGTAGCGTGTCGAGGTCGTTGCTGTTCTCGCTGGCGATGAGCGTCCCCAGCCGTTGGCGAACGAAGGGAGACAGGGCGATCGCCCGAAGCTGGCGACCGATCCCGAACCATCGACCCCCGCCTTCGCCGCCGACGATGACCAGGGTGCCCTTCGGCGCGAGCATCCGTCGCAGTGTGGTGAGCGATCGATTGCCGCCGATGTCCAGCACCAGGTCGTAACGGAGGTTGCTCTTGCTGATGTCGCCGGCGGTGTAGTCGATGACGTCATCTGCGCCTAGGGAGCGCACGAGGTCGACCTTCGCGGTGCTGCACACGCCGGTGACCTCAGCGCCCAAGGCTTTGGCGATCTGCACGGCGAACGTCCCGACCCCACCGGACGCGCCGATGATCAGTACCTTCTGCCCTGCTTCGATGTGCCCCTTGTCGCGCAGCGCCTGCAGCGCGGTCAGGCCGGAGACGGGTACGGCGGCGGCCTGCGCGTACGTCAGGTTCGCCGGCATCGCGGCCAGCTTGCCCGAGGGGGCCAGCGCGTACTGGGCGAACGTTGCACGGCCGATGCCGAACACCGCGTCCCCCGGCGCCATCCCTGTCACGTCAGGTCCGACAGCCTCGACGACACCGGCCAGCTCTGAGCCGAGGCCCGGATTCTTCGGTCGGCGCAGGCCGAACCCGGCGATGCGCATCAGGTACGGCTGTCCGGTCATGACGTGCCAGGCCCCACGGTCGAGACCGGCGGCGCTGACCGCCACCAGGACGTCGGCACCGGCGGCGCTGGGGCGTGCGACCGTCCTGACCTCCAGCAGGTCCGCCGATCCGTAGGTGTCGCGCTGAACTGCGGTCATGGTCAGGCGTGCGCCCTCCGGGTCCGGCTTCTCAAGCTCGGCGCCCGGCACGCTTGGGTTGGTTGACACGGTGGTGAACTCCTCGGCGGGATGTGAGGGCCCCTGGCCCGGCGGCCAGGAGTCACGCTCACTCGGTCTCCCTTATGCCGTAAGGTGACCGTACTGTGTAAGGTAGACATACAGCGTAAGGCTGTCAACTGCGGAGGGAGCACATCCGTGCCAACGCGAAAGCCGTCGAGCGCGCAGCAGCGCCAGCCGCTCAGCCGGGAGCGGGTGATTCTCGAGGGCGTCGCCCTGGCCGACGAGAACGGCATCGGCACGCTCACCATGCGCCGGCTCGCGGACCGCCTGCAGGTCGAGCCGATGTCGCTCTACCACCACGTCGCCAACAAGGACGAGATCCTCGACGGGATGGTCGACCTCGTGTTCCGCGAGATCGAGCTGCCCCAGGCGAGTGCCGGCTGGAAGACCGCGATGCGTGATCGCGCCAGCTCCGCGCGGGACGCGCTGCGCCAACACCCCTGGGCGATCGGCCGCATGGAGTCGCGGGCGAACCCCGGCCCCGCAACGCTGCGACATCACGACGCTGTCATCGGATGCCTGCGAGCCGCAGGCTTCTCCATCGCGTTGACCGCGCACGCCTTCTCGGCGATCGACAGCTACCTGTACGGGTTCGCGATGCAGGAGCTCAACCTTCCGTTCCACACCCCGGAACAGACCGCCGCGATGGCGGTGACTTTCCTCGAGCAGTTCCCGGTGACGGAGTTCCCGCACCTGGCCGAGCTGACGACAG
>JANMWN010000245.1:0-2767 GCA_031394045.1 Sporichthyaceae bacterium | reverse complement strand
CGCGCAGCCTCACCGCCACCGACGCCCCCGGCTGACGAGCCACCCGTGCCCCCGGCGACGCGCACTAACCCCACCCTTCCCCCGCAGGCGCCCTTGGGTGGCCTCTTCGAGGTCGCGTCAGCAGCACACCCTGCTCCCTGGGGCCGCGACGGACCGGGGCGTACGCTCGCTGGATGCAGGTGCGGGTGGCTCGACAGACGGGGCGGTTGGATGAGGTCGTGGCCTTCTACCGGGACGGGCTGGGACTCCCAGAGATAGCGCGCTTCGCTGATCACGACGGCTACAGCGGCGTGATGCTCGACCTGCCCGGCACCAGCGCCCACCTGGAGTTCACCGCCACGGAGCACGTGCCGCTCCCCGCCGCCCATGCCGAGGACCTCCTCGTCCTGTACCTGGGCGACCAACAGGAAGTGGTCCGGGTGCTCGCCACGTCCGGCGTCACAGCCGTTCCCAGCGCCAACCCGTACTGGGACAAGGTCGGGGTCACCGTCACCGACCCGGACGGTTTTCGGGTGGTGCTGGTCGCCGGATGCTGGACGACCTGACCAACCTCCGGCTGCCACCGCCGCGCAGGCAACTACTCGGCGCCAGCCCAAGCTGCACCTGCTATGGAGACAACTGAGATGCAACTGCGCTGTGCTGTGCTGTGCTCGACGACTTCCAGAATGTCGCCACCACCGTCGCCGACTGGAGCCCCGTCCGGGACCGAGTGGAGATCACCAGCTTCGCCGAGCACTTCACCACCACCGACGAGCTGGTGGCCGCGATCGTTGAGTTCGACATTGTTGTCACCTATCCCTTTCAGAGTCACGAGTTCGTCCGAGCCTGCCGAGGCCACGGGCCGGCAGAATTGCCCCGATGTGCAGCGGCCTTGGCCAAGCCCCACGCGGCTGTGGCGGTCATCATCAACGACTTCTACTTCGCCCTGCAAGGGACCAGCCGCAAGACGCCCCTTCCAGCCGAAGCCCTCCGGCGGACCTGCGCGTCGAGCGAGACCAGCCTTGCCAGAAACCAACGCTACGCGGCGTCGCCGAAGCGCGACTCCGTGGACGCCCGTAGCTCTGCTGGACGATTCGCGGTGAGACTGTCCGGCAACCAACCGACAGCGTTGCGAGGCCAGGTGTCGATCACTCAGCAGGTGGAGCAGACCGCGCGACAAGATGCGACATGCCGCTGGCGGCGAGGGAGACGGCAGCTGACTATCCGCGTTTGTCGATGTACATGGCGTCGTCGGCCGCTGCGACGAGCGTGGTCGGGTCGTGACCGTCCGACACGGCGAAGCCCATCGACAGGTGAACGTGGAGGACTTCCTGCGGCAGCGCGATGGTGAACGTCATGGCTTCGCGGATGCGTGCCACGACCGCTGCGATGGAGGCCTGGGGGAGCCGAGCGGCTATGAGGAAAGGGGCTATCCGGATGACGGCAGTAACTTGTAGGCATGCCGCTGAGCTCGCCAAAGGCCGGGGTCGATTACCCGGGCAACCTCGCCGCTGTGCGCTCGTGGTTCCCGGACGACGCGGCGTGCCTGGACTACCTCGACTGGTTGCGGTGGCCTGACGGCTTCCGTTGTACGCACTGCGGCTGCGAGAAAGGCTGGCGACTGCCGGCCGGGGGCTGGTCGTGTGGGGGCTGCCGCAAGCGGGTTCGGGTCCTCGCGGGCACGGTCTTCCAGGACACCCGCACGCCGCTGACGGTCTGGTTCGAGGCGGCCTGGTTGATGGCCGTCACGAAGAACGGCGTCAGCGCCGCGTCCCTGCAGCCGCTACTCGGGTTCGGGTCGTACGAGACTGCCTGGGCCATGTGCCACAAGCTGCGGACGGCGATGGGGCGGACCTCCGCAGACCTGCTCAGCGGCGACGTCGAGGTCGACGAGACCTTCGTCGGCGGCGTCAAAGCAGGCGGAAAGCGAGGCCGCGGTGCGCCGGGCAAGGCCTACGTGGTGATTGCCGTGGAGTCCAAAGAACAGGGCTTCGGCCGCTGCCGACTCCAGGTCGTACCGAAGGTCGACGCCGAGAACCTCGGCCAGTTCCTGCACCGTCACATCACGCCGGGTTCGGTCGTTATCAGCGACGCGCTGCGGTCCTACCCACCGGCCATCGCCGACACCTTCGGGCACAAGCCGTTCAACATCAAGCGCTCGGGTCTACGCGCCCACGAGGTGCTGCCGGGGGTCCATCGGGTGGCCAGCCTGCTCAAGCGATGGCTCGCCGGCACCCACCAGTCCGGCATCTCCGCCGAGCACCTGCAGGCCTACCTCGACGAGTTCACCTTCCGCTTCAACCGCCGACACTCGCGCGCCCGGGGCCTGCTGTTCCTGCGCCTCCTCGAGGGCGCAGTCACGGCCCCACCGACCACGATGAAGCAGCTGATCAAGGTTCCAGATCCGCACCCCGTGCTGACGCCCCCGCCAACGCGGCCCGTCTGGCCGGAAAGCCTTGCTGCAGAGCCACTCGACCGCCCATGGCGCGACGGCGACCGCTCAGATCTACTGCCGTGATCCGGATAGCCCTTTTCTGTTATGGGTTCAGGCGCGGGCAGGATGAGTCGGGTGAGCCAGCCTGTCCTTTCGATGCTTCCCGCGAGTGCGCGGTCGGTAGGGCCGTCGGCGGGCTTGCTGGAGGGTCCAGACGGCGGCGTGGTGTTCGTGTTTGGGCTGGCGACGTTCAGCTACGCGGCCGGTGATGAGGCCGGTCGCCGGCTGGCGGCGGTCCAGCTGGTGACTGCAAAGATCGCCGCTGCGGTGGAGGTGGCGTCGGCGTTCGGCGTC
>JANMWN010000213.1:0-34963 GCA_031394045.1 Sporichthyaceae bacterium | reverse complement strand
CCGGAGCACCTCGCGCTCGCGCTGCGAGAGCCGGTCGAGCTCCTCGTCCACCACCGGCACGTCCGGCGAACCCGCGAAGGCGTCCAGCACGAAGCCCGCGAGCCGGGGTGAGAACACCGCGTCCCCACCGGCGACCCGACGGACCGCGTCGGCGAGCTCGGGCCCAGTGATCGACTTGGTGACGTAGCCGCGGGCACCCGCCCGGATCACCGCGATGACGTCCTCGGCGGCATCGGAGACCGACAGCGCGAGGAACGTGGTCTCGATCCCCGCGACCGCGCAGCGACGGACGACCTCCTGCCCGTTCCCCCCGGGCAGGTGGACGTCCAGGAGCACGACGTCGGGCGAGGTCGCGGTGATCACCGCCACCGCCGAGTCGACGTCAGCCGCCTCGCCGACCACGTCGACCGAGTCACCCAGCTCGGCCCGGACGCCGGTACGGAACATCCGGTGGTCGTCGACGAGGACGACCCGTACCGTCCCGGCACTCATCGGACCTCCTGCGCTGGCTGGGCCGGGGCTGCGGCTGCGGCCGGCTGGTCGCTGAGCGGCATCGTGAGCCGGACCTCCGCGCCCTCGCCGGGCTCGCTGGTGATCTGCGCGCGCCCGCCGTGACGCTCCATGCGTCCGATGATGGACTGTCGTACGCCGAGCCGGTCGGTCGGTACCGTCTCGAGGTCGAACCCGGGCCCGCGGTCGCGGACGAAGACGGACGCCTGCGACGGCTCGATCTCGGCATAGACGGACACCGGTCCCGCAGCCGAGGCGTACTTGACGGCGTTGTCCATGGCTTCCTTGGCCGCCTGGATCAGCGCGGCCAGGTGCTCGTCGACCTGCGAGTCGCCGACGGTCACGACCTCGACAGCCCCGCCGTGCGCCTCCTCGACCTCCGCCGCAGCGGCCTCCAGCGTGGCACTGAACAAGCCGGGATCAGTGCCGCCGGGGCGGTAGAGCCACTGCCGCAGCGCGCGCTCCTCGGCCCTGGCCAGCTGGACCACGGCCCGCGGGTCGTCCGCGTTTCGCTGGATCAGGGTGAGTGTCTGCACCACCGAGTCGTGCACGTGCGCCGCCAGCTCGGCACGCTCCTGCGACCGGATCCGCTCGCGTCGTTCGTCGCTCAGCTCGCGGGTGTTGCGGATCAGCCAGGGTCCGGCCACCAGGGCGACCCCGCTGACGACGACGAGCCCGCCGACCAGACCGTCGAGTGCGGCCTGGACACCTCCGCGCGCACCGAGCACGGCCGCAGCGCCGACGACGACGAAGGTCACGCCGATCACCACGCGGACCCAGGCCCGACGGCCGGTCGCCGACACCGTGGCGGTACGCCGCCAACGGGCCCGCTGCGAGTCGTCGGCCACCCGCCAAAGCACCACGACACCGAGGCCCACCACCAGGAACGGCGCGGCAACCACACGAGAGGGACCGAAGCCGGCCCGCTGCAGCAGCAGGAGCGCACCCGCCGCGACCGCGCAGAGGGCGAGCAGCGGACCAAGACGGGAGGCCCGCTCGTCGGCATCCCCTGCAGCGCCCGCCGCCCGAGCGTCCCCAGGGTCGCCGGCCGTCTCGTCGGCGAGCGGCACCATGGCCCAGAACGCGGCGTACGCGGCGATGCCCGCACCACCCGAGGCGGCCAGCAGCAAGAAGGCCACCCGTACCAGCCAGGTGTCGACGCCGAGGTGCCGCGCCAAGCCGTGGGCGACGCCGCCGACGAGCCGGCCGTCGGTCGACCGGAAGAGTCGCCGCGGCGGGGCCAGAGGGAGCGTCACGGGTCCATCGTGCTGGATCGGGACGCGAACCCGCATCAGGCGCCACCCTGGCACGACCCTGACGGAGCCCCGACCCAGCCCCCCACGGAGCCAGGGTCGTGCCAGGGTGGGTTAGGGGTCGTTCCCTGATCCGCCGTCGACGCGTCCGAGGAGAGGGTAGGGCCATGACCGAACAGAATCAGACCTTCGCCCCCCCGCCCGGTCCCGGCGCGAGCCGCCCGGCCGGCCCCAATTCCCCCGGTGCCTCCGGTGCCTCCGGTGCCTCCACCGGCCCCCATGGACCGCTGCAGCGCAGCCGATCCGACCGCAAGGTCGCTGGTGTCGCCGGCGGCCTCGCCGCGTACTTCGGGATCGACCCGATCATCCTGCGGATCCTGATCGTCGTGCTGACGCTCTTCGGCGGCTCCGGCCTGCTGATCTACGGCGCCGGCTGGTTGCTCCTGCCGGACGAGGGGCAGCAGCGGTCCGAGATCCAGAAGCTGCTCGACCGCGACGACCAGCGCAAGTCCCCGAAGGTCGTCCTCCTGGCGGCCATCATCATCATCGCCCTGCTCGTCGGCCTCGGCTCGCTGTTCAACGGCGTCGGCGGGTTCGGCGGTCCGGACGCGTGGCCGCTGATCGTCGTCGGCGGGATCGCCACCGCGGTCTGGTACGCGCGCCGTCAGCCGCCAGCTCCCCAGGCGGGTCCGCCGCCGGCAGGCGGGGTCGCGCTCCCGGTCAACCTCGACAAGACTGCCCCGAGCGCAGCGACTACCCCCTACACGACGGCGCCGTACGTACCGACCGGGCCGTACGACCCTCCGGTCGCCCAAGCACCGGTGCCGCGCGCCAAGCGGCAGCGCTCGGTGCTGGGAGCCCTCACCCTCAGCATCGCGGCCATCGCGGCCGGCGTGATGCTCCCGTTCAACCTCGCCGGGGTCTGGCACCTGCATGCCGCCGCATTCCTGGCGATCCTGCTCGGGATCATCGGGGTGGGCCTGGTCGTGGGCGCCTTCGTCGGCCGGTCGCGCGGACTGATCGCCTGGGGCATCCTGCTCACCCTCGTCACCGCGATCGCCAGCGCCGTACCCGCAATCGACGCGAAGGGCACCGGCGACGTCTCGTGGCGGCCGATGACCGTCACGGCGATGCCGTTCGACGGCTACCGCTGGGCCGCGGGCAACGCAACGCTCGACCTGACCGGGCTCCCCGCGTCCGCTGCCGTCGTCGAGCTGCGCGTGCAGCTCGGTGCCGGCAACCTCGTGGTGATCGTCCCCGCGGGGTCCCGCGTCGTCATCGACGCGCACGTCGGGCTGGGCAGCATCAAGCTCCCCGGTCGCGAGAGCGCCGACGGCGTTGGCCGTCGCGTCTCGACCACGATCGACCCGGTGCCCGGCAGGGGCATCGCCGGGACCGTCCCGACGACTCTCGACCTGCGCCTCGACCTCGGGGCCGGAACCATGGAGGTACGTCATGCGCAGGCATGAGCTCGACCTGACGTCGTTGGTGGCGGGCCTGGTCTTCATCGGGATCGCCGTCGCCTACCTGATCGGTTCGTACGCGTCCGTACGCATCGACGCCGGCTGGGTACTGCCGATCGGCCTGGTCGGGCTGGGGGTGGCCGGCCTGGCCGGCTCCCTCCGCGTCGGCCTCCGGCGCGACGACCCCGAGCAGGAACCGGCGCCGGTCGACCCTGCCTCCTGACCCCGGTCAGGCCGTCCAGGCGGGCTGGTTGCTGTACCTCTTGTCGGCCAGCCCGGCCTTGAAGGCCAGGATCGACGGCCCGGAGGAGTCGATCCGCCAGTCGTTGGTCAGCTGGCTCGCACCGTGGCCACTGGTGACCGCGATGTTGAACCAGGAGAACCCGATGATGTCCGGGTTGAGCGGCAGGTTGGCGAAGAAGTCGTTGATCCACGCCGCCTTGTGCCCGCCGGACTCGGTCACGCCGACCTCCGGCAGGTAGATCGGCATGGCACGCAGTCGCTCAGGAGGCGGAAACCCGTACGGTGGTGCAGCGGCCGCAGCGACGGCGTCCGGAGTGGATCAAGAGCCGGATCAGGCAGCGCGACGCAGGATGACCAGGTCCTGCAGGCCCGAGCCGGCCGAACGCTCGGCGGTGCCCTCGGGCCAACCACCCCGCTCGATCGCGGCAACCTCCAGCCCGGCCTTGGTGGCCATCGCGACCACGTCGTCGATCGGGAACCCGATCGCCCGCAGCGGGTCCTCGGCCTCCATCGACCGCGAGCCGTCGTCGTTGAGCTGCGTCAACGGGTACGTCGCCCGGTCGGACACCACGGCGGCGAGCCGGTCGTCGTCGAAGAGCAGCCACGACGAGACGGCCATACCGCCGGGGCGCAGCACACGCGCGATCTCGTTCAGGTAGCGCTCCACGGTGCGGCGGTCCATGTGGGTGAAGACGCTGAACAGCGCGCAGTAGTCGAAGGTTGCGTCGGCCGTCGGGAAGACCACGTCGACCGGGTCGACCGCCCCCTTGGGGTTGTACCGGACGCTCCGCACGTCGAGGTGCGCGAACCGCAGCCGCGCATCGATCGGCGTGATCGTGGCCATGCACCAGCCCACGTGCTTGGGCAGGATGTCGAAGCCGAGGTAGCTGCCGACGTAGTCGCCCTTGGCGAGCAGCCCCACGGCGAGCTTGCCGTAGCCGCAGCCGATGTCGAGCAGGTCCGAGTCGGTCCCGAAGCCGTGCGTCCGCATCAGGTCGACCAGCGAGTTGCCGTAGCCGATGAAGGTGTCGTCGTCCTCGCGCATGAACCGCAGCCGGTCGGGCGGGAGCGGGAGCCGGCCGCGCCAGCGCATGACGTCCTCAGGCTTGACCGCGGCTGACCCGGCTGTACCCGCTGTGCCCGCTGTGCCCGCTGTACCCTTTCCCGCACCGGCCGGCAGCTGACGGGCCACCTGGTCGACCCGTCGACGCAGCCGCCGCAGGTGCAGGATCGTCAGGACCTGGAGGCCGGCCAGTAGGGCGACCGCGACGGCGACGAGGAGAGCGGCTCCGGCCGAGGCCCCGGCGACGGCGGCGGCCACACCTGCGACGAGGGCTGCGGCCAAGGCAGCGGCGGGCGCGACGAGCACTCTGCGTGACACCGCGGGAGCGTACCAGCGGCAGGAGGCCGGGAGGCCTTTCAGTCGCCTGGCCCGCCCGACCCGCCGGCGTCGCTGAAGAGGTAGTGCGGCTTGTGCATCTGCTCCGTCGCGGGGCAGAGGTAGGCCCATGCAGCTGCCAGGACCGTGTCGTGGCTCGGTGTCGTTCCCCAGGGCAGTGGCTGGTTCTGCACCTGCGTCAAGTACCTGCCCTGGATGGCCGGGAAGCGCCACTCGGCGCTGGTCCGCCAGAGCGCGTACCCGGTCCCGGCCAGCCAGTCGCAGGCCTTGTCCCCCTCGGCGAACAGCTGGGTGCTCGGCGGCAACGTGGTGATCGGGTTGCCGGTGTTGTCCCCGTACGTCTTGAGGTAAGTGAGGTACGCGGCCTCGTCGCGCGGGTTGGTCCGGTCGATGAAGACGACCAGCCCGACTACTCCGAGCAACAGCACGGTGACGATTCCACCGACTATTGCCAGCGCCTTCTTCATGGCCATGAGGCTAGCCAGAAATGCGAGTAGCGTCCGAGCGAAGCAGCAATCTCGGCTGCTCGGTGCTGACTGCAGCGGGAACCATGACGATGCCCAGATTGCCTGGTCGGTCCAGCATCACGCGCGGCGCCGGTGTCCTCGCCGCCACCACGTTGTCTATGGTCGCGCTCGGTCTGGGCACAGGCCCAGCCGCGGAGGCGACCGCCACGCCGTCGGCCTGGCCGGCTGCCGGATACGGCACCGGATGGTCCGGGTGGAACTCCCAGGAGGTCACGATGACGCCCGCGCGCGTCAAAGCGGCCGCCCTCAACTACTCGATCCCGACAGCCGTCGACCCGAACCCGGATGGGGACTGCCTCAACCCGATCGGTCCGCTGAGCTCGGCCGGCAAGATGTACGACGTGGGTCCCGACGGGATCACCGCGTACAACCAGTGGAGCGGCGCGAAGCTGTGGAACGTGCCCACACCCGGGTTCCTCGGCACCACCGCGCTGATGCAGATCGCCGGGCCCGACCTGGTCGTGTTCCTGGTCGACTGCCACTCCAACTCGAACGCGCACAGCCAGGTGTTTGTGCTCAACCTCGTCACCGGGGCGAGCGACCAGCTGAGCTGGTACGACAGCAGCAGCGTGTCGTCGATGGTCGCCGTCAGCGGGGTGATCATCACCAGCGAGTACAACGATGGAACGAACTGGATCACCGCCCATGGCCGCGCCGGGAACCCGCTCTGGCGGACGGCAGACGGCTGGGGCGCGCGCGTCCAGCTGGTCGCCACGACGACTCTCGCCTCTGTCACCGATGCCACCGGGGTCGTGACCGCGCTGCGCGTCGCGGACGGCTCGGTGGCCTGGACGTCTGGCGTTGTCGGCGACCCGCCCGCGCTGAGCCAGGACCGGACCGAGCTGTTCGTCACCACCGGCGCCTCGTTGCTGTCGCTCAACCCGGCAACGGGAGCCGAGCACCTGGTGTCCTTCGCCGGACGTGGCGGCTACTCGGCGGCGGTGGACGCGACGACGGTCTACTCGGCCTGCGCAGGTACGGCGCTGTGCGCCACCCGACGCAGCGACGGGCACTCGCTCTGGACGATCGAGGCCGGGTCCACCGCCTTCGCGCCGCCGATCGTGCTGGCCGCCGGCGTCGTCTACTTCAACGGCCGGTCGTACCTGGCCACGACGGGCAAGCGGATCAGGTCGGCCGCCGACGGCAGCGCCGTCACGTCCGTCTCCGGTGGCCGGATCTACTCGGTCATCGTCTCGCCAGTCACCGGCTTCGTCACCGCGATCCGCTCGTACAAGTAGCCGCGAGTCTGGGCGTCTTTAC
The DNA here is from genome assembly GCA_031394045.1 of Sporichthyaceae bacterium. GTDB lineage: Bacteria > Actinomycetota > Actinomycetes > Prado026 > Prado026 > JANYIP01. The sequence continues at coordinate 28,308 of JANMWN010000213.1, read as the reverse complement.
ACCGTGCCAACGATGCAGCGAGCCACACCTGGAATCCTTACCTTGCCATCCCTGACGTAGACACCGACCTGGGCGATGACGGCTGCTGCGATTCGCTCCCGCGCCGGTTCGTCGACCTGCTCGAGCGCTCCCACTGCGAGCGAGACGTGCTCGCTGATCATCTCCCAATACTGCGCGGGCGACCGCGTCACGAGTTCAACCTCGACGTCCCACTCGGCAACGTCTCGCAGCCCCGCCGCCTCGTACAGGGCGCTGACATAGCCGGGGGCAGCGCACCGAAACATGTGCGGCCCGTCCGGGGCGGGTGGTACCAAGACCACCTCCGTCGCGATTGCCTGCATGGCGATCGTCGTCCACGGGTTTTCCTCTGGCTTGACCCATACCGACGAACAGAGACGTCCGCCCGGCTTGAGCACACGCGCGAACTCGGCGGTCGCTTTGCCGACGTCGGGGAGGAACATGTATCCGAAGCGAACCGAGATGCTGTCGAACGTCGCGTCACCGAATGGCAGATCGTCGGCGCTGCACACCTTGGTCTCAAAGTTGGTGATCCCTTGTGCGCGTGCGCGGCGCGACGCGACATCAAGCATCTCGGCCGCAAGGTCGGTCAGAACGACGTGTCCCTTCGGCGCAAGCTTGGCTACCGTCAGCCCCGGCTCGCCGGTGCCCGCGGCGATGTCCAGATGCTGCTGATCTTCGGCTATGTCGAGACGGTCGATAATCGCTGCGCCGACTGGGCCAAGCTGATCCATGATGACCGAGTCCCACTTCTCCCATCCCGCAGAAAGCCCGGCCCACGCCGCTCGCTGACCGTCTCGGATCTGATCGCCGATCGGCATGTGCCCTCCCGCAGGTGAATGCATCCATCGAACACGAAGGAACGCGCTGGCGGGAGTACCTTGTGCTCACTCGCGGGCAGCAGTCAGGAGATCGCGGCTTTGACCAGCGCGATGACCCGCTTCTCCACCGCCGGGCTCCAGCTCTTGAGCGCGAAGGACGCCGGCCACATGTCGCCGTCGTCGAGGTTGGCCGCATCCTGGAATCCCAGGGTCGAGTACCGGTACTTGAACTTGCCCGCGTCCTGGAAGAAGACAACGACCTTGCCGTCCGCGTTGGCGTACGCGGGCATCCCGTACCACGTCTTCGGCGCCAGGTCGGGCGCGGCTGCTGACACCGTCACGTGCACACGCTCGGCGAGTGCCCGGTCGTCCGGCGCCATCGCCGCGACGGCCTCGAGGAGTGCCTTCAGGCCGTCCGCCTTCTTGGCACCCTTCTTGCCTTCTGCGCGCAGCTCGGCGGCGCGCTCCTTCATCGCGGCACGTTCCTCGGCACTGAAGCCATCGGACGTGGTCGTGGCACTGCTTCCGGCCATCGTGGATCTTCCCTTCTTGGCACGCAGGAACTCGGCGTCATGCCGAACCTGAGCAGTGAGACTAGGCCTGAGCGGAACGTGCCGCTTCTCCATTGCTGCTCAGCTCGGTGCTCGCGATGCCCCGCCCGGCTATTCGACGAGGGTGACCCCGCCGTCGATCACCAGGGTCTGGCCGGTGATGTAGCCAGCCTCATCGCTGGCGAAGAACAGCGCCGCGTACCCGATGTCACGAGGGTCGCCAAGCCGCTTCAACGGAATCGCCGCCGCGGCTTCGTCGAGGTTCATGCCGAGCCTTAGCAGTCCCTCGCTGAGGATGGTGCCCGGGAGCACGGCGTTGACCGTGATCGCCTGTGGCGCCAGCTCCATCGCCGCGGCGCGGACGAAGCCGAGCTGGGCCGCCTTGCTCGCGCCGTAGTGCGTCCACCCGGGGACGCCCGTCATCGGCCCGGTGATCGACGAGGTCACCACGACACGGCCGCGCCCGCTGGCCGTCAGTGCCTGGAGGCAGGCCTGCACGCTGAACAGGCAACCCTTCACGTTGAGGTCGAACGTCTCGTCGTAGTCCGCCTCCGTCATGTCCACGAGCTGCTTGACCGCGAACATGCCGGCGTTCGCGCACAGGACGTCGATGGCACCTCGGGCGGCCATCACCTCGTCGGCCATCCGCGCACACTCCTGCGGCCTGGAGATGTCCGCGACCACGTAGCCGACGCTGCCGCCGCCATCCGCGAGGCGCGCAGCGGCCTCCGCCGCGCCGCCACGATCACGCCCCACGATCGTGACGTGAGCCCCCGCTTCGGCGAATACCTCGGCGATCCCGTAGCCGATGCCCTTCGTCCCGCCAGTCACGATCACGCTACGTCCAGCAACTCCGTTGCCCATCCGGCCTCCTGAAGCGCTCTGACCTGCGGTTTTGGTCACATCTTCGCGGATCTGCGGAGATCATCTCGCGGATTCGCGGACCTTCGCCACTCGATCAGAAGTCTGGCGACCAGGGGTGGGTGGATGTGAAGAGCTGGCAGCGGGCCAGAATGCCGGCGACCTCGGGTCGGGCCGCGATGAAGGTGGCCTTGGCGGCCAGGGTCGGCGTCTCCAGCGGCGCACCCAGGCACCAGTAGGCGAACGTCTCGGCGAAATCCTCGTCCGGGTCGGTCGCGGCGTACTCGTTCACGAAGTCGGCCGAGTTCTGGTTGTACAGGTCGGTGAGCTGCTGGTCGTGCGCGCCCGTGTTGACGACCCCGTCGATCGCGTACCACTTCTTGAGCACAGCGTGCGGCCAGGTCTCCACGTACCCGTTCAGGATCGAGCCCGGCAGTGAGCAGCCCCCGCCGGTCGGGTACGTGTCGCAGCCGTTCGAGGAGTCCGACTTCACGTCGACCTCGCTCGGGTTCAACGAGATCAGGTGACCGAGCTCGTGGACCAGCGCCGCGGCAACCGCATCGTCCGGAGCATCGGCGACGCTGATCGCGAGCGTCCACCGGGTGCCGCCCGAGTTGTCCGGCTCGACAAAGCCGTCGGTCTGCTCGCCGGCGGCGCCCTCGAAGACGATGAACCGCTCGACCAGCGCCAGCGTCTTCGGCGGGTAGACCGCCCGGATCACGTTCCACAGCTTGTGGTGGCACGCGTTCGCGGTCCCGGTCGTCGCCAGCCCGAGGGTGGCCGGCTCGAGCGAGGCGGCACGGACGGGGTAGTCGGCGACAACCATCGCCTGCACACCGGTGCCGAGGATCTTGCGGTCGGTCGCACTCGGCTGGTGCCCGCGGGTACGCACGTCGAAGCAGGACTGGGGCAAAGGCCAGAGCCCCGCGACCTGAGCCTTGCCGAGCCCCGATTTCGGCAGTGTCGGCGGCGGGGTTGTCGCCGGCGTCGGCGAGGGCACGGCCGCACCGTGCCGATGGGTGCCCATCCCCAGCGCGTCCGACGTCGGCGCGGCAAGCGAATGGAGCGCCGACGCACCGATGCCGAGCGGCACGAAGACAGCAACCACCGCGAGCACGGCGATCCCCAAGCCGGACCCAGCAGGGAACCGGCCGCCCGAACGCATGCCTGAAGTATCGGCGCAGGCACGCCGACCTGAATCACGCGGACGGGCGACCGTACCAAAGCATCTGCGGTTGACTTTGCAGCTATAGGGTGCAGATCTGGCCTTAACAGTTGTATATCCAGCTATCCGGTCGTACGCTTGGGCTTCCTCTCGCGAGTAGATCGCTGGAATCGAGATCCTTAGGGAGGCGAGCCACGTGGACGGTCCGACCAGGGTGCGCGCCACGGACGAGTGGGAGCGGCAGCTCGGCGCAGAGGTACGCCGCCTGCGGCTGCGCCAGCGCCGTACCCAGGACGACCTGGCCCGGGCGGCCAACGTCTCGCTGTCGGCGCTGAAGAACCTCGAGTCCGGTCGCGGCTCGCAGGTCCGGACCCTGATCCTGGTGGCCCGGGCGCTCGGGCGCGAGGACTGGCTCGAGTCGTTCGCCCCGCCCGAACCGACGGTGAGCCCGATGCAGCTGCTGCGCGACCGGCAGCGCGCCACCCCCGCGAGTCGGCGCCGGGCACCCAGCCGACGGGCCGGTGGCGCACCGGCATGAGCTACCAGCAGGTCGACCTCGTCGAGGTACGCGCGTGGGGCCAGACCGTCGGCGCCGTGGCCCTCGACCCGGCGAGCGGGTTCTACGCGTTCGAGTACGACGACGGCTGGATCGCCACCGGCCGCGCGCTGGCGCCCCTGCACCTACCCGCGCGACCCGGCACGTTCACCTTCCCCGACCTCAACCCGCAGACGTACTTCCGGCTGCCGGCCATGCTCGCCGACGCGCTCCCGGACCGGTTCGGCAAGGCACTGGTCGACGCCTGGCTAGCCGAGAACGGCGTACCCCGGGAGCAGATCACGCCGCTCGACCGGCTGGCCTACGCCGCGACGCGGGCCATGGGGGCACTCACCTTTCATCCGCCCGCGGACCGGCCGGCCACCGAGTCGACGGCGATCCAGCTCGCCGACCTGGTGACCGCGGCCCGCGCCGCCATCTCCACCGATCTGCACGGCGGCATCACCGACGAGCCCGCCGCACTGGCCGACGCGTTGCGCCAGCTGATCCAGGTCGGTACGTCCGCCGGCGGCGCACGCGCCAAGGCCGTCGTCGCGTACAACCCGGAGACCGGGCAGATCCGCTCGGGGCAGGTCGACGCACCGGCCGGGTACGAGCAGTGGCTGGTCAAGCTCGACGGCATCGGGACCGACCCGAGCCGCGAGGACGACTTCGGCCCTGCCGTCGACCCCGAGCGGGCGCCGTACTGCCGGATCGAGTACGCCTACTACCTGATGGCGCTGGACGCCGGCGTCGTCATCTCCGAGTGCCGGCTGCTGCCCGAGGGGGCGCGTACGCACTTCTTGACCCGGCGCTTCGACCGCGGCGAGGGCGGCGAGCGGATCCACCTGCAGTCGCTGTGCGCGCTGGCCCATCTCGACTTCAACCTGGCCGACACCCACTCGTACAGCCAGTACCTCAGCACCGTGGCGCAGCTCGAGCTCGGCAGCGAGGCGCTGGAGCAGGCGTACCGGCGGATGGTCCTCAACGTCGCTGCGGTCAACCGCGACGACCACACCAAGAACGTCGCATTCCTGCTGCCGCAGGACGGGGCGTGGGCGCTGGCTCCGGCGTATGACATCACCCACGCGCACAGCCCGCGCGGCGAGTGGACCCAGCGGCACCAGATGAGCGTGAACGGCGCCTTCGACGGCATCACCCGCGCCGACCTCGAGGCGGTCGGCGACCGCCACCTGGTGCCCGGCTACGCCTCCGTCATCGACGACGTGCTGGGTGCCGTCGACCGTTGGACGGCACACGCCGAGGCCGCCGGGATCAACCCGAGCGTGACCGACCGGATCGCCGCCGACCTGAAGCGGCATAGCCCGAAGTGACTATGCGTCACCGCGCTATCCCCCATCTGGCCTAACTCCCCGCCGTGTTTCAAGACCGGCATCTTGAGGGTCGATGCATCCATCCCCTCTAGAAGAGGCTGCGTGTCCAGGGCGGGCTGTGGCCTCACGACAGAAATGGCCCAAAGATGAAGATGGCTCGATTGCGCCGCTTGGCGCCTTTGTCCTTGCTCGCCGTCCCCCTCGTCGTGGTTCCCCTGCTCGTCTCGACGAGCCACGCCGCCCCAGCGCAGACCGGCGCGACAGTCCCCTCGGTCACCCCCGCCGCTGCCAAGCATGTCCTCTTCGGAACCTCGATGGGCACCGACATGGCCGCCACGATCAAGATGTTCCCGAACTCCCGCATCGGTCGGGTCTTCGAGAACCAGCTGTCCGCCAAGCTGCCGGCGCTCCCCTCGACCTGGCAGATCTGGTTGTCCTTCAACAACGACCCGGCGACCGTCGCCTCTGGCGCCTTCAACGCCCAGTTCGCGGCGATCCTCCAGGGCTGGAACGCCTCCGGTCGGGTCGTCTACTGGGACTGGCAGCACGAGGCTGACAACCCGCGGTCCCACCTCAACCCCACGCAGATCCGGGCCGGGTGGGCACAGCTGCTGTCCGTCGAGAAGAAGTACCCGAACGCGAAAGTGAAGTCCATGAGCATCTACGAGGGCTACATGCTGCACCCGAGCAAGCCCCACGGTGACCCCTCGATCTGGTACGTCGACGCCGATGTCCTCGGCTTCGACTGCTACCAGCCGAAGGCCGTGGTACGCGCCATGGAGTACGCGAAGTCCAAGGGCAAGCCGTGGTCGATCCCGGAGTTCGGGAGCCACGCCGGTGACGCCGGCGACATCGCGTACATCTCCTCGACGATCACGTCGTGGGCCGCATACCCGCCCATCGGGGCCGCCTGGTTCAACAACACCGCAGCGGCGAACTACTCGCAGCCGCTGTCCCAGGTTCCGCAGACGCTCGCCTACCTCAGGGCGCTCGCCGGCTGACCTCGCATCACCTTTGGAAGTCATCACCTTTGCAAACAGCAGGGCCCGGACCGCATCAGTGGTCCGGGCCCTGCTGCCTGGCTGCTGCTGTGACGCGTACTGGCGGGTCGGGCCGAGTCAGCCGACGGCGCCGGAACCGCGCAGCTGCGCGATCTCGGCGGCGCTGCGGCCGAGCTCGGCGAGCAGCTCGTCGGTGTCCGCGCCGACGCGCCTCGGCGGCGTCGGCGGCGTCGGCGGCGTCGGCGGCATCGACAGCACAGCGGGCGTGCCGCTGAAGCGAGGAGCCGGCACCGCCTGGACCACGCCGCCGACCTCGACGAACGTCCCGCGGGCGACCAGGTGCGGGTGCTGCGCGGCCTCGTCCCAGGACAGCACCGGTGCCGCGCAGGCGTCGGTGCCTTCGAGCAGGGCGGCCCACTCGTCCCGCGTACGGGTCGCGAAGAGCGTTGCCCAATCACGGCGGGCGGCCGGCCAGGTCGACGGGTCTCCGCGTTGCGCTGGGTCCAGGCTGGGGTTCGCGGCCTCGGTCAGACGTACGAGCTCCGCGTAGAACTGCGGCTCCAGCGCACCGACGGCGATCTCCTTGCCGTCCGAGCAAACGTACGTGTCGTAGAAGGGGGCACCGGTGTCGAGCAGGTTCGTCCCCGGCTCGCCGGACCACAGGCCCTGCTCGCGCAGGCTGCGGATGAAGTTGCTCATGGCAGCCGTGCCGTCCACGATGCTGGCGTCCACGACCTGACCCTCGCCGGTGGTCCGCGCGTGCAGCAGCGCCGAGACGATGCCGAACGCCAGGAAGGCTGCGCCTCCGCCGAGGTCGCCGAGCAGGTTCATCGACGGCACCGGGCGTTCGCCGACCCGGCGGGAGCCCCAGAGCACACCGGTGACTGCGAGGTAGGTGATGTCGTGGCCGGCGCTCGCCGACAGCGGACCGTCCTGGCCCCAGCCGGTCATCCGCCCGTAGACGAGCCGGGGATTGCGGGCGTGACACTGCTCCGGGCCGAGCCCGAGGCGTTCGGCGACCCCGGGGCGGAAGCCCTCGACGATCGCGTCCGCGCCGGCGACCAGGCCCAGCACGACGTCCCTGCCGGCCGTGCTCTTGAGGTCGACGGCAATCGACCTTCGGTTGCGCAGGACCACGTCGCGCTCGGGCTGCTCGCTCGGGGCGCCGAGCCGGTCGACGCGGATCACGTCCGCACCAAGATCGGCCAGCATCATCGCCGCGAACGGGCCAGGGCCCAGGCTCGCCAGCTCGACGACACGTACACCAGCGAGCGGCCCCTCCGTCATGCCAGCCCTCGTTTCACCCGGCGACCGGAGCGCCGCCTACGGGAAGCACGAGACCCAGCGCGCCGAGGTATCCGTAGCCCCAGCACCAGAGCGAGCCGTTCGTGCGGATGGCGCAGGTGTCGCCGTTGCCACCTGCGACGCCAGACCAGCTGGTGATGGTCCCGACCTTGACTGGAACGTCCCGCGTAGTAACCGTACCGTCGCCGAGCTCGCCGTAGCGGTTGTCCCCCCAGCACCACAACGTGCCGTCGCTGTGTGTCCCACACATGTGGAGTCGACCGGCACCGACTGCGGTCCATGCCCCCGTACCGATCTTGATAGGTACGGCGGCGGGGATCGTCGATCCGTTCCCGAGCTCGCCCAGGCTGTTGTCGCCCCAGCACCACAGGCTCAGGTCCGTGCGGGTCGCACAGGTGTCCTCCGCGCCGGCGGCCACGCTTGCCCATCCGGTGGCCGCACCCACGCGTACGGGTGCGTTGCGGTCCACCGTCGTGCCGTCGCCGACCTGGCCGAAGCGGTTGAATCCCCAGCACCACAGGGATCCGTCGGTCCGCGTCGCGCAGGCATGCCACTCTCGGACAGTCACCGCCACCCAGGTCGCCGAGGTGCCGACCTGAACCGGTGCGGCCCGCGCGACGTTGGTCCCGTCGCCGACCTCTCCGTAGGAGTTGGAGCCCCAGCACCAGAGCGTGTGATCGGTCCGCGTCGCGCAGGTGCTGTACAGGCCCGCCGACACCGCGGCCCAGGTCGTGGCCGTGCCAACCTGGACCGGCGAGTGATCGGCGGTGCCGAACCCGACACCGAGCTGGAAGCTGGCGTTGCTGCCCCAGCACCAGAGGCTGTGGTCCAGGCGGGTCGCGCACGTGTGCCGGTAGCCCGCGGCGACAGAGGCCCATGTCGTCGAGGTGCCGATCTGCTCAGGGGTGTAGTGGTCGAACGTCGTCCCATCACCGAGCTGCCCGTAGACGTTCGAACCCCAGCACCAGAGGGTGTGGTCAGTCCGTACGCCGCAGGAGTGCCGGTCGCCGGCCGCGACAACCACCCAGGTCGAGGCACCCACTCGGGCTGGAGCAAGCAATGCGGCGGTCCCCGGTGTGACCACACCGATGCCGAACTGGCCCGAGTAGTTGCTGCCCCAGCAGCTGGCGACGCCGGTGACGGAGAGACCGCAGGTGTGCTGGAGACCGGCGGAGACTGCCCCCCACGTCGAGGCGACCCCTACCCGTACCGGGGCGCTACGCGGTCCCGTGGTGCCGTCGCCGAGCTGGCCCCAGCCGTTGTCGCCCCAGCACCAGAGCGTGTGGTCGGTCCTCGTGGCACAGGTGTACGACGCGCCGGTGGCCACAGCCGCCCAGGTGGTGGCAGTCCCGACCTGGACGGGGGCGAGCCGGGTCGTGCTGGTGCCATCACCGAGCTCGCCGTCGGCGCCACCACCCCAGCACCACAGGGTGTGGTCCGTACGGGTCGCGCACGCGTGCGAGAGCCCGGTCGCGACGTTCGCCCAAGTGCTCGCGGTTCCGATGCGTACGGGAACGGTGCGGCCGGTCGTCGTACCGTCGCCGACCTGGCCAAAGTTGTTGCGTCCCCAGCACCAGAGCGTGTGGTCGGTCTGGATCGCACAGGTGTGGTTCTGGCCGGCCGCAACACCGGCCCACGTTGTCGCCGTACCAACCGGGAAGGGCGACTTGTGCCCGGTGATCGTCCCGTCGCCGAGCTCGCCGTACCTGCCGCCACCCCAGCACCAGAGCGTTCCGTCGGTGCGGGTGGCGCACGAATGATAGGTACCGACGGACACGGTCGCCCAGGTGGATGCGGTGCCGATCTGGGTGGGCACATGGCGGTCGGTGTCGGTGCCGTCACCGAGCTGGCCGGAGTTGTAGCCCCAGCACCACAAGGTGTGGTCGATGCGAGTCGCACAGGTTCGCTGGGTGTTCGTCGAGACGTTCAACCACGAGCTCGAACCCACGTGCACCGGCGATGCCTGGTCGGTGGTGGTTCCGTCGCCGAGCTGCCCGTACCCGTTGGTGCCCCAGCACCAGAGGCTGCTGTCCGTACGGATGCCACAGGTCTGGGCCTGGCCCGCTGAGACCGACTGGAAAGGCAGGCTCGCGGTCGCAGCGATGCCGACGCCCGACGGAACGACCAGCCCGGCCAGACTCAACAGGCCCGCGGTCACGAGGACTAGCACTCTGCGCGTCATAGCCATCGACGGTACTGGCTCTCCGTTGATCTTGGGCCGTTTGGCATATTTGATCAAAGAACCCGACAGAGTTGGGTCAGAGGAAGTCCGCGGGCACCGACTGGTAGGCGACCGGCCGCAGGAAACGGGTCATGGCCGCAGTGCCCACGGACGTGTGCAGCGAGCTGGTGGTCGCCGGGTGCGGGCCACCGTGCTGCTGACCCGCAGCGACCGCGACGCCCGTCGGCCAACCGTTCCACACGACCCTTCCGGCCAACCTCCCCAGCCGGCGTACGACCGTGGCGGCGAGCGGCTCGGTCTCGCTGCCGTGGACGGTCGCCACCAGGCAGCCCGCTAGCAGATCGAGAAGCCCGGCCAGCTCCTCCGCCGAGCCGTACTCGACAACGACCGCCGCCGGGCCGAAGCACTCGGTGCGCAGCAGCTCCGGGTGCTCGCTCGCCGTCCGGGCATCGGCCGCGAGGACGACGGGACCGCTGTGCGCACCGGGGAGGGTCGCGGCTGAGGTATCCACCAAGGTGCGCACACCAGGCAATGCTTCGAGCCGAGTGACGTTGCTGCGGAACAGGTCTGCCACCCCGGAGTGCAGCATGACGCCGGGCTCGCGCGCAGCAGCCTCGGCCGCGACGAGCTCGGTCAGCCCGGAGCCGAGCGGGACCAGCAACAGCCCGGGGTTAGTGCAGAACTGGCCTGTGCCCAACGTCAGCGAGTCGACGTACCCGACTGCAAGTGACTCGCCCTGCGACGCTGCCGCAGGTGTGACGACGACCGGGTTGACGCTACCGAGCTCGCCATAGAACGGGATGGGGTCGGGCCGGCCCACAGCCAGGTCGAAAAGCGCCCGCCCTCCGTCGTACGAGCCGGTGAATGCGGCCGCCCGAATGGACGGGTGCTGCACGAGCAGGCGTCCGGCGTCGTACCCGTGGACGATCCCGAACGTGCCGATCGGCGCACCGGCCGACTCGAGCGCAGTAGACACGAGCGAACCCGTGGCAGCGCTGGTCTGCGGGTGTGCGGGGTGCGCCTTGGCGACCACGGGGCAGCCCGCGGCCAGCGCGGAGGCAGTGTCCCCACCAGGGACGCTGAAGGCGAACGGGAAGTTGCTCGCGCCGTAGACCGCCACCGGCCCCACCGGGACCAGCATCCGGCGCAGCTCCGGGTGGCCGGCCGGCGGCGGCCCGGCGACCTCGGGGTCGAGAACACTGCCGTCGATCGTGCCCTGCTCGACGGCGGCCGCGAACATCCGCAGCTGGAACGTGGTGCGGGCCAGCTCGCCGGTCAGCCGTGGGACACCAAGTCCGGTCTCGCGGTCGGCCAGGGGGACGAGCTCGTCGGCTGCCGCGTCCAGCCGGTCGGCGATGGTGCGGAGGGCCATCGAACGCATGGCTGCAGTCACATCGGCCCAACCTTCGGCGGCCTGACCGGCTGCCCGAACCACCTCGTCGAGCCCGGCCGGGGAAGTGTCTTCGAGCACCGGGCCGAACGGCTCCCCGGTACGAGGATCGACGGACTGGGTGGGCACGGCTACCTCGATGGCTTCGGCGGGACGGGCAGGACAGTGAGCAAGACATCCAGGAGCCGGTCGGCCTCGGCGGCAGTCTCGCGATCGAGCTCGTACCCGTACGGATGCCGCCGCCGCGTGTCGACGAGAACACCTTGACGCACCAGCAGGTACTTCTCCACCGCGACGAACGAGTCGAGGCTCCCCTGCAGGGATATGAGTGCGGCGAGCGGCTCGTGGATGGCCGTGACCAGCTCGTCCTGCCCGAGCTCGAGCGCCCGCCACAGCGCCACGAGCACCCACGGCACCTCCGGCCCGGGCATCGTGCCCACGACACCGCGCCGATGACTGTCGACGAGCGCAGCCCCGCCGGTGCCCTCGAAGATGCGGGCCTGGCCATCGGTGGCCGTCAGCAAGGACGACAGACGAGCCCCGATCGGCTCGGCCTCGGGCTTGAACAACACACGGTCCGGCCCATGGCGCTCGAGCAGCGCCGCGCAGAGCTCGATCGACAACGGCTGCCCGAGGTAGCCGGACGCGTCCTGCACCACCACCGGGATGTCGACGCCGGCCAGGACCGCCTCGTAGAAGGCGCGGACCTCGTTGTCCGGGAGCGGCACCAGTGCCGGCGGGATGGCCATGACCGCAGCCGCCCCGGCCTGCTGAGCATGCTCGGCCAGAGCCATCGATGCGCGGGTGCTCTCGGCCCCCACGCTGCACACCACCGGCACCCTGCCACCGGCGGCCGCGACGACCATGCAGGTGAGGTCACGGCGCTCGACGTCGGACAGCCGCAGCACCTCGGAGACCATCGCGATGGTGATGCCGTCGGCGCCGCAACCGATCAGCCAGTCCACCTCGCCGGCGACGACCTCCTCGTCGATCTCGTCGTCCACCGTGAAGGGCGTGGAGAGTACGGGGAGCACGCCGGCGAGCGCCGTACCCGTCATCTGGGGCCACCACCGAATCGATGCGGAAGCCGGCCCCTGGCATCGACCCGCCCGGTCAGGAGGTGCCCGGCCCAGGGCTGCAGCGCACGTTCGGACTGGTCGAGTCCCTCCCATCCGGTCGTCACGACCAGGACGTCGAGACCAGCACCTGCGAACGCCGGGCAGGTCGGTCGATCCACCGGCATCACGTGGTGCTCGATGAGGTCGCCGTCAGGGGCATACCTACGGACAGCGCCGCCCTCCCAGAGCGCGACCCAGACCGCGCCCTCGGAGTCGACGACGAGTCCGTCCGGCACTCCTTCGTCAGGACCGAGCACCGCCAGGTCGGCCAGCCGCCCGCGGAGCTCGCCGGTACCGACGTCGTAGGCGTACCTGCGGACGACCGGCTCACCCGAGTCGACGAAGTAGAGGATGGTCCCGTCGCTCGACCAGTCGAGACCGTTTGACTCGGTGACCGCCTCGAGCAGGACCCGCACCTGCCCCGACGGGGCCAGCAACCAGAGCAGGCCCGCGCCAACCTGTCCGACGGTGGACGTTGTCCCAGCCAGCAGTCGGCCGGCCGGGTCGCAGGCCGCGTCGTTGAACCGCTGCCCAGCCGGAAGGTCCACCACCACCGGGTCGCCGTCATCGCGACCATCCGCGTCCAGTAGCCGAAAGGACGAGTCGACGGCCGCTACCAGGCCTCCATCGGTACGGAGCGCAACGGCGCCCAGCACGTCCCCTACCGACACGGTCTCGTCGTACCACGCGCCAGCGGTAGCGCCTTCGGTCCCTGCCGGCGTCGACCGATGAAGCACGCCGCCGATGACGTCGACCCAGACGATCGTCTCAGACCGGGCGTCCCAGACCGGGCGCTCGGCCAGCTCACAAGCGCTCGCGACGGCAACGTGCCAGCTCCCGACGACTGCCGCCGACGTCACTTCCCGATCCCCGCGGTTAGCCCGCTGATGAGGTGACGCTGGAAGATCAGGTAGACGACGATCGCGGGGATCGCGCTGGCCAGCGACCCGGCCATCAGTACCGGGATGTCGGTGACCCGGCCCGCTGACAGCGCACCCAGGCCGACGGTGATGGTGCGTTGATCCGGGTTCTGCAGGAAGAGCAGGCCGATCAGCAGGTCGTCCCAGATCTGGATGAACTGCAGGACGGTGACGGTGACGATGGCGGGGATGGCCAAGGGTACGGCGATGCGCCAGAACGCCTTCCCGTAGCCGAGCCCGTCGACGACGGCGGCCTCGATCAGCTCGTCCGGCAGCCCGCGGAAGTACGCCGTCATCAAGAACGTGGCGAACGGTGTGCCCAGCGCCGAGTACACCAGCACGGCACCCCAGTAGCTCGTGAGCAGGTTGAGCTTGGAGATGTTCACGTACGCCGGGATGATGATCGACTGCATGGGTACGAGCATCGCCGCGATGATCGCGATGAACACCGGGGTGGCCCCGGTGAAGCGCAGCTTGGCGAACGCGAACCCGGCCGACGTGCTCACCACGACGATGATCGTGATCGAGAGCACGCAGACGATCATCGAGCTGACCATCTGCTGGCCCACCGGGAGGGCCGAGGTGAGTGCTGACCAGCTGGCGAACGAGTGCCCCCGCCCTGACTGGTACTGGTCCTGGGTGCGCAGCGAGGTGTCGATCATGAACCAGAACGGGTAGATCATCACGATCGCGATGACGACCATCAGCCCCAGCAGCAGGCCGCGGCGCACGGTGAACCTGCGGCGTCTAGTCATCGGACCGAAGCAGCTTGAGCTGGGCGAGGCCGATCACGGCCATGATCACGAAGAGGATCACTCCGAGCAGTGCACCGGTGCCGAACTCACCCTTGGCGAACGCCGTCTGGTAGACGAAGAACTCCAGGGTCGTGGTGCCGTAGCCCGGGCCGCCCCCGGTCATAACGAAGATCAGACTGAAAAGGGCCGTGAAAGCACTGATGACCGTCATCACGAACGAGAACTGCACGAACCGCTTCAGCTGCGGGAGGGTGATGTGCAAGAAGATGCGCAGCGACCCGGCGCCGTCGACCTTCGCCGCCTCGTGCAAGGACGGGTCGATGGTGGCCAGCCCGGTCAGGAAGATGATCGTGTTGGTCCCCACCATCGACCACACGAACGTGACCGCGACAGCGAGCAGCGCACTGTGCTCACCGGACAGGAAGTCGGTCTTGATCGAGCCGAGCCCAACCAGGGCGAGCATGTGGTTGAGGGTGCCCTCCTGGGCGAAGAACCTGGCCGAGACCATCCCGATGACGACCCACGAGACGGCTGTGGGCAGGAAGTAGATCGACCGGAAGAACCGCCAGCCGACGACCCGTTCGTGCAGCACGGCAGCGATGCCCAGGGGGATGATGATGGCGACAGGCACCGCGAGAAGCAGCAGGCCATTGTTCTCGAGCACCCGCCAGAAGATCGGGTTCTTCAGCTGCTTGACGTACGTGGACGGCCCGATCCAGTAGGCGACCAGGCCGTCCCAGCGCGTCATCGAGTAGTAGACAGCCTGGATCATGGGGATGCCGAGCAGCAGCGCCACCAGGATGAACGCAGGCAGCGCGAGCACCATCCCGGTACGCCCGCGGTTGCGGGCCAGCGCCGACCGCCGACGCTTGGTCGTCGTCGGTAGTCGGGCCGCGGCGGTCGGCGCGCTCATCGAAGGGTCTCCTGCCATCACGACGCAGTTCGAGGACGGGCGAGGTACGCCCCACCTGTGGATGGGTCGTACCTCGCCCGCCACGGGGCGGCTAGGAGTAGTTGTCGCCACGCTGGTCCGGCGAAAGCTGTTGCCAGACCGTGTTGAGCTGACCGAGCCCGTCCGAAGGCGACGTCTTGCCTGCGAGCACCGGCGGGAGCACCTTGTTGCCGGAGTCGACCACATCACCTTGTACGACGTTGTCGAGCATGGGGTAGGCCGTGAAGCCCTGATCCGCGACGAACCCCAGCATCTGCTGGTTCACCGGGTTGGTCGTGGTCGTCCCAGTCAGGTCCGGGATGAGGCCGGCGTCGTTGATGATCTTCGCGCCGGCATCGCTCGCGAGGAAAGTGAGGAAGTCGGCAGCCACCGCCTGGTGGGTGGAGTAGCTGGTGATACTGAGACCGTCACCCGGGAACTGCACCACACCCTTGATCGGGGTGTCCGAGAACGGTGGCACGAACGCTGCGACATCGTCCTTCATGGCGTCGGTGAACTTCTGGGTGTCCCAGGTCCCATCGACGATCATCGCGGCCTTGCCGCCGGTGAAGTTGTCCAGGTTGTTGGTCTTGGTCAGGATGTCGGAGTTGGTGCAGCCCTTGGACTCGAGGGCCGCCCACTTCGTCATCTGTGCGACGTTCGCCGGGTCGTTCCACGGGATCTTCCCGTTGTACAGACCCTTCCAGTCGTCGACCGAGTGCGCGCCGATCATCATGTAGCTCGAGTCGTACCAGGGGTAGAACTCAGCGCCCAGGCTCTGGCCGCCGTTGCCGTAGACCAGCGGGGTGTAGCCCGCGGCCTTGAGCTTTCCGCAGGCGGCGTACAGCTCGTCCCACGTCGTCGGCACTGCACTGACACCGGCCTTGGCGAACGCGCTCTTGCTGTAGAAGCCGATGTAGAACTGCTGCTCGAGCGGCATGACGAACGGGCCGTTGCTGGCGTCGAAGCCGTCCGACATCCACTGCAGACCCTGGACGCGGGCGAGGGTGGCCGCAGGGACCTTGTCCTTGAGGTTCACCAAGAAGCTCTTGTACTTCAAGGTGAAGAGCCCCGTCCACATGACCGCCAGGTCCGGTCCGGTCTTGGAGACCGCGGACGCCTGCAGGAGGGAGAAGTAGTTGTCGCCGGGCTGGCTGACGACCTTGAACGTCACGTTCGGGTGCAGCGCGTGGTAGGCGTCGGTGAGCTTCTGCGTCGCCGTCGCGTTCTGCTCGGTGCCGTAGTTGTGCCACAGCGTGAGCGTCACCGGAGCGGTACCCGGCGAGCTGCCTGTCCCGGCACTCGGGCCGGCGCTGCCGCTGCTGCATGCGGCCAAGACCACTGCGGTTGCAGCAACTGTCGCGAGAAGAGCTGTTCGTCGCACGTGTCCTCCTAGTCGTGCCGCAGCGTGTCCGCTGTGGGGTGGCGTGGATGCCGGCTGCCTCTTGCTCGCAAGGTCCATCAGGACCTCCCGACGACAGGAGGCACAAACCTGCGGTGCGCCGGGGTCGGTGCTCGCAGGAAGTCGAAGTCGCACCCGGTGTCGGCCTGGGTGACGTGCGACTGGTAGAGCGCCGGCCAGCCGCGCAGGTGTGGAGAGGGGGTCGCGACCCAGGCAGCCCGACGGCTGGCCAGCTCATCGGTCCCGATGTCCAGATCGAGCCGACCGGCCGCGACATCGACCCGGACCATGTCGCCGTCCTGCACGAGCGCCAGCGGACCACCGACGGCGGCCTCTGGGGCGACGTGCAAGAAGCAGGTGCCGAAGGACGTCCCACTCATCCTCGCATCGGTGACGCGCACCATGTCCGTCACCCCGGCGGCGGCAAGCTTGGCGGGGATCGGGATCATGCCCCACTCGGGCATGCCCGGTACGCCGACAGGGCCGGCTCCGGCCAGCACCAGCACGGTGTCTGCGGTCACCGGCAGCTCGGGATCATCGATCCGGGCCCGCATGTCTGCGTACGACCGAAAGACGAGCGCCGGCCCGCTGTGCGTCATCAAGGCGGCCGACGCTGCCGAGGTCTTGAGCACCGCACCATCGGGGGCCAGGCTGCCGGTGACGACAGCGAATGCGCCATCCTGCTTCAGCGGCGCGCTCGGGGCGAGCAGTGCGCCGCCGGTCTCGACCGACGTGGGCAGCTCGTCCCGCCAGGGCCGCCCGGTCGCGGTGACGGCGTCGAGCTCAAAGTGCTCGGCCAGCAGCCGGATGAGAGCCGGTACGCCACCGGCCGCGTGGAAGTCCTGAATGAGCAGCTGCCCCGACGGCTCGACGTCGGCCAGCACCCCGATGCCGCGGCCGAGCTCGCCGAGGTCGGACAACCGCAGCTCGGCCGAGCCCCGTCCGGCGATCGCCAGCAGGTGGACGAGGGCGTTGGTGGAGCCACCGACTGCGTGCAGCGCACGGGTAGCGTTCCGGAACGCGGCAGCGGTGAGGACCGTCGACGGCAGGACCGCGTCGGTCACCATCGCCACCACTCGCTCCCCGGAGTCGTGCGCGGCCTGGGCCCGCGCGAGCTCACCGGCCGGGATGACCGACGTACCAGGCAGTGACAGGCCGAGGACCTCGACGAGGATCGCCATCGACGAGGCGGTGCCCATCGTGTTGCAGGAACCCTGGCCACAGGCGAGGCACTGCTCCAGCTCGGCCCAGCCGGCATCGTCCAGCCTGCCGGCCCGGTGGTCCTCCCAGGCCCGCCAGAGGTCCGTGCCCGTACCGACCCGGCGGCCCCGGAACGTCGACACCGGCCGGGCACCAGCGGTCACAAGCAGGAACGGCAGATCGGCGCTGGCGGCACCCATCACGGCGCCGGGCACCGACTTGTCACAGTTGGCCAGGAGCACAGCGCCATCGAGCGGGTACGACCGCAGGTACTCCTCGACCTCCATCGACAGCAGGTTCCGGTAGAGCATCGCCGACGGCTTCATCAGGTCTTCGCCGAGCGACATCACCGGCAGCTCGACGGGGATGCCACCGGCCGCGACGACGCCACGCTTGACGTCGTCGGCGAGCGCCCGCAACGGAAGGTTGCATGGGTTGAGGTCGCTCGCGGAGTTGAGCACGCCGATCACCGGCCGGTCGTCGTCGGCCGAGACCTCGAACCCGGCGTTGCGCATCGCGACCCGGTGGATGACTGCGACCTCGTCGTCACCCTCGAACCACTCCTGGCTCCGGAGCTTCATGCTCACCTCCTTCCCGGCTGGGGTCGTACGGGCTGGGTCGTACGGGCTGGTCGTACAGCAGATCAGGGTTCCGGGACGGCCAGCCCCTCTGCACCTGGCTTGGACTGATCCAGATCAAGTCCGCTGCGCTCGAGCCACTCCAACGACACCTGGGCGCGCCGGACCTTCTCCCGCGCGATCAGCTCGGCATCGTGCTGGACGTGCAGCCCAGCCGGGTAGAGCGGGCGCGAGTTGCGCAGGCCGTACTTCACGTAAAGCGGGGCAGCGACCTGGACCAGGTCGGCGACCTGCTCGCCACGGACCACCCCACCCATCGCGTCCGGCGCCTCGACGTACAGGTCGAGCGGGAGCGGGCTCGCCGCCCGCATCTCCGCGAGCTCTGCCAGAGTGAGATCCGTGGGCAGATTGACGGTGCCGGCGCCGATGGTCTCAAGCACGCGCAGCGCCGCAGGGTTCGAGGGGGCGGCCAGCACGGAGACCTTCCACACGATGCCGGCGGGGAGCTGGCCGGCGAGCTGGGCCTGCCGCAGCACGTGCAGCAGGCCGACGTCGGCGACGAGGAAGCCGCGGATTCCGCAGTCGGCCGCGCGCACGACATCCTCGACCGCGTACCGGAGCTGGCGCAGGCCGCGTACACCACCGGCGAGGGCTGCGCCGTCGGCCGACCGTGACATGGCCGAGACGCCCCACTCCTCTCTCGGCCCCACGAACAACGACACCTCGAGGCCGGCGTCGGCGCCGATGCGGGCCATCTGTGCGAGCTCGGCCTCCGTGTGCAGCATCGCCCCACTGCCCTGGGACACCCGATTGACGGTGACTCCCCGCGCGGCAGCCTCGTCGAGCACCGCGGCGAGCACATCGGGCCCCTCGACCGACGGGACCTCGATCCGGAAATGGGCGCCGTCGGGGAATCGGTGCTCGCTGGGCACCACCAAGGTCTCCGGGGCGAGCCCGGCAGCCGCGAGCAATCGGTCAGAACGCATGCAACAGTCCCTTCACGTCTGGGCGATCAGTACGCCGGGTCGGGCTGGCAGCTGCTCGTCGGCGAGGGGCCAGCCCGGCGCCTGGCCACTGATCGTCACGAGCTCCGGCGTACCGGCGTGGATGAGGTAGGTGTCCTCGTCCTTGGCGCCGCCGGGCAGGCTGGGGTTCCAGGCAACCGCGCAACCGGCCGGCAACCGGGTCGACCACCACGGGCTGTCGGTCTGGGTGGGCGCGATCTCGAACTCCCGTTGGGCGTAGCCGATCGGCCCGCCCTGGTAGTGCTGGCTCCAGGCGCCGTCGGCGCCCTCGTCGGCGTACCCGGTGGCCAGCTCGGAGAGCAGCTCGCCGGCAGTGACGTCCGGCTGGCCGGCCGCGAGGAGCCGGCGGTGCAGACGCCGTGCGGCCGCCAGCCCATCGGCCAGCTGCCCGGCGGGAGGCGATGCCGCGACGTACCTCGTGAGTGCGACGTGCTGACCGTCACGGCTGGCGACGAGCACCGCCATCACGACCTCGTGCAGCGCGGCCCCCACGGCTACCGGGTGACGGAACTGCCGGAGGCGGTCGTCTCCGCCGACCAGCAGCACCGGCGCCTGGCCGCCGAAGAGCTCGACTGCGGCGGCGATCCGGGCGGCGATATCGCGGTCCCGCTCGCCCGGCCGCCACGTACGCAGCGCACCCTCGACTGCGGCGGCCGCGTCCCGGCCAAGCTCGCGCAGGCGATCTTGCTCCCACCCGTCGAGGCCAAGTCGCTCCCGCGTTAGCTGCTGGCTGATGTCGTACCCGAAGGCCGGGTGCCCGTCGGCTGCGAGCGCTTCGGTCGACGACCCCACCGCTTCGGCGGCGGCGCGGACGAACGCATCCGCGTCCCACCAGGGCACCGCGACCAGCTCGAGCCCGAGCCGTTCGGGGCAGTGCTCGGCCGCGATCCTCGGGGCCTCGACGTCGGTGGTGATGATGCACGCACGGTCCATGCCGATCGCGACCCAGACCACGTCGACGGCAGCCGAACGGTCGATCGGCGTGTTCGCGCCGCCGGTGAGCCAGGCCACCGCGCCGGGGGTCGTCAGGACGACACCGGGCCGGCCCTCGCTCGACACGACGGCACGTGCCCGCCCGAGGGCTGCCTGGACGTGCCCGGCCCGATCTTCGACGTCGGAGGCCGCACGCATCTCGATGTCACCTCCCGGGCCGCGGTTCGATCAGACGAGCTGTTCGGCAAGACAGGTCGTTCGGCATGACCGAACGCAGATTGGCAAGACGGCACAGTCGAGCATCGACCCCCGGCGGTGTCAAGGACACTGGACCGCTGACCGGGATCGTGACCAAACCGTCTCCTACTCTTGATTTCGTACGTGTTTCAGAGAAAGCATGGTCCCGGCCGACGACGGCACGAAGTCGGGTCACGCCCGAGCCGGACAGCATCACTGTTCGGCAAATGCGGCTATCGTTCGGCACAGTCGCACACGGGGAGGTCCAGTGGTGAGCACCGGAGCCGCAGCCGGCGCTCCGCGCCAGGCGGGCACAACTGGTGACCACGAGTCGCGCTACACCGTCGCCAGCGTCGCGCGGGCGTTGCGCCTGGTCGACATTGTGGCCGGCGGTCCGATCGACGGCCTCACGGTCAGCGAGATCGCCCGCAGCCTCGGCACGTCCAAGAGCACGGCGTACGCGCTGGCCCGTACCCTCGCCGACCAGGGCTACCTGCGTACGACCGACCCCGGGCCCAGGTACCAGCTCGGTCTGGCGCTCGTGCGTCTCGGCGACGTCTCGGCCAACCGGCTGCCGCTCGGTCAGCTGTGCCGACCCGTCCTGCACGCGCTCACTGCACGTACCGGGCTGACCACCCGGGCCGCCGTCAACGACGCGCTCCAGCCGATGTTCGTGGAGCGGGTCGACGCTCCTGGCGCGATCCGCTTCTACACCCCGCTGGGTGTGCCGGAGCTTGCGCACGTCAGCTCGGCCGGCAAGGCGATCCTGGCCGAGCTGACGGACGAGCAGGTGGCCGAGCTGATCGCGGGCACCGGGCTCACCCGGCGCACACCGAAGACGATCACCCGCCTCGACGAGCTGCTCGCAGACCTGGCCGCGACCCGGCGGCGCGGCTACGCCGTCGACGATGAGGAGGACGTCGAAGGCGTGTTCTGCGTGGGGGCCGCGTTCTACGACCACACGGGCGGCTGCGCCGGAGCCATCAGCGCCACTGGCATCAAGCGGGACCTGCCACCCCGCGCGGTCGAGGACCTCGGTCAAGCCGTCCGATCGGCGGCCGCCCAGGTGACCGAGCAGCTACGAGGCATCCCCCGACGAATCATCGGGCTCAGATGAGAGGGCTCGTCGTACGGGGGCCGGGGCTCGTCGCGCTTGAGCAGCTCCCCGACCCCATCCTCGTCCCCGGCTCGGTGCTCCTGCGACCGGTCCTGGTCGGCATGTGCGGCACCGACCTCGAGATCATCGACGGCACGATCGACCCCGCCTACGTACGCCTCCCGCTCGTGCTTGGCCACGAGTGGAGCGGCGTCGTCGTCGATCCGGGGAGCTCGCTGGACACGCCACCGGCCGGCACGGTGGCCGTCGTCGAGGGCATCGTGCCCTGCGGGCACTGCCCGGCCTGCCTGACCGGTGACACCAACCGGTGCAGCACATACGACGAGTTCGGCTTCGTACGAGACGGAGCCGCCGCCGACCTGCTGGTCGCACCAGCGGGCCTCGTGCACCTGCTCGCGCCTTCGGTCTCGGGCGAGTCCGCGGCTCTGATCGAGCCGGCCTCGGTGGTCCTGCGGGCCCTGCGCCGGGCAGCCCCGCCGGCCGGGGCGCGCGTCCTCGTCGTCGGTGACGGCTCGGTGGGACTGCTTGCGGTCAAGCTCTTGGGGCTCTGGGCGCCCGCATCGATCACGCTGCTCGGCGCACGGCCGGAGCAGGCGGCACTGGCCGCGTCGGCGGGCGCCGATGTGTTCGTTACGCGCGCGGACCAGGCGGGCACCGGCTTCGACCTCGTCGTCGAGGCGGCCGGAGCAGCCGTTGCCGTCTCGGTCGCCCTGCAGTCGGCCGGACGGGGCGGCACGGTCCTTCTGCTCGGGCTGGCCGGGACCGGCGCGACCGCGGACCTCCCCATCGACGACCTCGTAAACGGCGACGTCACCGTGACGGGCAGCTTCAGCTACACCCGCTCGGCGTGGGCGGAGGTGGTCGACCTGCTCAACTCCGGCCGGCTCGACCTCGGCTTCCTCGTCACGCACCGCTACCCGCTCGCGGACTTCGCGGCAGCGCTGGCCTGCCTGCGTGCTCCCGTCGGCGCCCGTGGCAAGGTCATCCTCGAGATCGCCTGACGGCGCGGACGGCGTTCCGGCTTCGGGTCGGGCTACTCCCACTCGATGGTGCCGGGGGGCTTGCTCGTGACGTCCAGCGTGACGCGGTTGATGTCGCGGACCTCGTTGGTGATGCGGGTGGAGATGCGCTCGAGCACGTCGTAGGGGACCCGGGCCCAGTCGGCCGTCATCGCGTCCTCGGAGGTCACCGGGCGCAGGACCACCGGGTGCCCGTACGTACGCCCGTCGCCCTGCACGCCGACCGAGCGTACGTCCGCCAGCAGCACCACCGGGCACTGCCAGATCGAGCGGTCCAGCCCCGCGGCGGACAGCTCCTCGCGGGCGATCGCGTCGGCGTCACGCAGGATGTCGAGCCGCTCCTGGGTGACCGCGCCGATGATGCGGATCCCCAAGCCTGGCCCCGGGAACGGCTGGCGCCACACGATCTCGGCGGGCAGCCCGAGCTGCTCCCCCACCGTGCGTACCTCGTCCTTGAACAGCATCCGCAGCGGCTCGACCAGCGCGAACGCCAGGTCGTCGGGCAGCCCGCCGACGTTGTGGTGGCTCTTGATGTTCGCGGTACCGGTACCTCCGCCGGACTCGACGACATCGGGGTACAGCGTCCCCTGCACCAGGAACTCGACCGGCTCGCCCTCGGCCCCGGCCTCGGCGACGACCTCGCGGGCGGCCGCCTCGAAGACCCGGATGAACTCGCGGCCGATGATCTTCCGCTTGGTCTCCGGGGCGGTGACACCTTCGAGCGCGTCGAGGAAGCGCTGCTGCGCGTCGACGACCTTGAGGCGTACGCCGGTCGCGGCCACGTAGTCGCGCTCGACCTGCTCGGCCTCGCCCTTGCGCAGCAGCCCGTGGTCGACGAACACGCAGGTCAGCTGGTCCCCCACCGCGCGCTGCACGAGCGCCGCCGCCACCGCCGAGTCGACCCCGCCGGAGAGCCCGCAGATGACCCGACCCGACCCGACCTGCGCGCGGATCAGCGCGACCTGGTCGTCGATGACGGTGCCCATGTCCCACTCGGGCTCGAGGCCGGCGACGTCGTACAGGAAGTGCTCGAGGACCTTCTGCCCGTACTCGGTGTGCAGCACCTCGGGGTGGAACTGCACCCCCGCGAAGCCCCGCGCCACGTCCTCGAACGCGGCCACCGGAGCACCTGCTGACGTCGCCGTCACGGCGAACCCGGCCGGCGCCGCAGACACCGAGTCGCCGTGCGACATCCACACGGACAGCGAGTCGGGCAGGTCGGCGAACAGCACGGACTTCTCGTCGCTGACCGACACCTGGGTACGCCCGAACTCCGAGCGCCCGGTCCGGTCGACGGTGCCGCCGAGCGCGATGGCCATGGCCTGGTGCCCGTAGCAGATCCCGAAGACGGGTACCCCCGCCGAGAACAGCGACGCGTCGACCTGCGGCGCACCCTCGGCATAGACGCTGGACGGCCCACCGGACAGGATCACGGCGGCCGGGCGCTTGGCCAGGATCTGGTCGACAGGCATGGACGAGGGGACGATCTCGCTGTAGACGTGGGCCTCGCGGACCCGCCTCGCGATGAGCTGCGCGTACTGCGCACCGAAGTCGACGACAAGGACAACCGAGCGCTCCGAGGTCACCGCTCAAGTCTACCGACGGAGCGGAAACCGGTTCGACCCCACACCCTCCCGCCCCCTAGGTTGGACGATCGTGCGCTCCCTCCCGTTGGCCGACCCCGGAACGCCGGACCTGCGGAGCCCAGCGCGCTACCTGTGGTGGATCGCGGGCGGGCAGAAGGGCTCGCTGGCCTGCGGCATCGTGGCCGGCATCATCTGGATGCTCGGCCAGGCGGTCGCCCCCGCGCTCCTCGGCCGCGCGATCGACACGGGCATCGCCGGGCAGGACACGGGCCAGCTGATCCTGTGGTCGTCGATCCTGCTCGGGGTCGGCGTCGTCCAGGCGGGGGCCGGCGTCGTACGCCACCGGTTCGCGGTGACGAACTGGATCGTGGCCAGCTTCCGTACCCAGCAGCTGGTCGACCGCAAGGTGGTCCAGCTCGGGGCCAGCCTGCCGGCGCAGGTCGCACCCGGCGACATCGTCACGGTGACCGCGTCGGACACGATGCGGATCGGCGGATCGTTCGACGTCTCGGCGCGGGCGGCCGGCGCGGTCGTCACGTTCATCCTCGTGGCGGTGCTGCTGCTGCGATCCTCGCTCGAGCTCGGCCTGATCGTGCTGATCGGGCTGCCCGTGCTGACCATCGCGCTGGCCCCGCTCGTACGCCCGCTGCAGAACCGCCAGCTCGAGCAGCGGATGCTGGTCGGCCAGCTGACGACCCTCGGGTCGGACACAGTGGCCGGGCTCCGGGTGCTCCGCGGCGTAGGCGGCGAGGAGACCTTCCTGGCCCGCTTCCGTACGCAGTCGCAGCTGGTCCGCCAGGCCGGCGTCGGCGTTGCCGGCGTGCAGTCCGTCCTCGACGCGGCGCAGGTGCTGCTGCCCGGCATCTTCATCACGCTGGTCACCTGGCTGGGCGCGCGGTTCGCGGTCGAGGGGACGCTGTCGATCGGCGAGCTGGTCGCGTTCTACGGGTACGCCGCCTTCCTGGTCACTCCCCTGCGTACGGCGACGGAGACGGTCGAGAAGGTCTCGAACGGGTTGATCTCCGCGGGCCGGGTGCTGGCCGTGCTCCGGCTGGAGCCGCTGCTGCCCGAGCCCCCCGCCGCCGCCGACACTCCCCCGCCCGGCGCCGAGCTTGTCGACGTCGAGACCGGCCTGGTGGTCCGGCCGGGGCTGCTGCTCGGCATCGCCTCGGCCAACCCCGAGGACGCCGGCGCGCTGGCCGACCGGCTCGGCCGCTACGTCGACGGACCCTGCGCGGTCACCCTCGGCGGCGTACCCCTGACCGACCTGTCGCTGGGCGCCGTGCGCCGCCGGATCCTGGTCGGCGACAAGGACCCGCGGCTGTTCTCCGGCCCGCTGCGGCACGAGCTGGACCCGTCGGACCACGCGACGGACACCGAGCTCGACGCGATCATCGCCGCCGCCGGGGCCGAGGACGTGCTCGATGCACTGCCCGGCGGCATGGACGCGGTGGTCGAGGAGCGCGGCCGCTCCTTCTCCGGCGGGCAGCGGCAACGGCTGGTGCTCGCGAGGGCGCTGCTCGCCGGCACAGACATCCTGGTGCTGGACGAGCCGACCAGCGCCGTCGACGCCCACACCGAGGCGCGGATCGCCGACCGGATCCGGTCGTCACGGGCCGGGCGCACCACGGTGGTCATGACGACGAGCCCGCTGCTGCTCGAGGCCTGCGACGAGGTCGCCCTGCTCACCGACGGGGTCGTGAAGACGACCGGTACCCATCGCGTCCTGATGCGTACGGACCCGGTCTACCGCGCGGTCGTGACCCGGGGGGAGGACGAATGAGGCGCACCCTGCCGGTGGCCACCGGCGAGCAGACCCGTGCCTACGCCCGCGGGCTGATGCGGCGGCACCCACGGGCGCTGTGGTGGACGCTCGCGCTGCACTCGCTCGCGGCGGTCGCCGGGCTGGCCGGACCGCGGTTGCTCGGCGGGCTGGTGCAGGGGGTCCAGGAGGGCATGACCACCGCCCACGTCGACCAGGTCGCGGTGCTGCTGGCCTGCTTCGTGCTCGCCCAGACGCTGCTCACCCGCTACGCCCGGCGCGCGTCGTCGGTGCTCGGCGAGCAGGTGCTGGCGGACCTGCGCGAGGAGTTCCTGATGCAGGTGCTGGCGCTTCCGCTGTCGACGGTCGAGCGGGCCGGGACGGGTGACCTGCTCACGCGTACGACCGGAGACGTGGACGCGCTGTCCCGTACCGTCCGGTTCGCCGTGCCCGAGACGTTGATCGCGCTGGTGACCACGTTCCTGACGGCGCTGGCGACCTTCCTGGTCTCGCCGGTGGTGGCGCTGCCGGTGCTGGTGTTCATCCCGCTGATCTACCTGCCGACCCGCTGGTACCTCAAGCGGGCGCCGGCCGGCTACCTGGCCGAGCGGGATGCGTACTCGGCGATGACTGCGGTGGTGGCCGAGAGCGCGGAGGGCGCCCGGACGGTCGAGGCGCTGTCGCTGCAGGCCGACCGGGTCCTGGCTGCGGACGCGACGCTGGCCGAGGCGTTCCGGGCCGAGCGGTACACGCTCTGGCTGCGCTGCATCTGGTTCCCCACCATCGACTTCGCGTACACGGTGCCGCTGATCGTCACCCTGCTGTTCGGCGGCTGGATGTACTCCGGCGGGCACGCGTCCCTGGGCGAGGTCACGGCCGTCACGCTCTACGTCCAGCAGCTGATCGACCCGATCGACCGGCTGATCTCGTGGCTGGACGAGCTGCAGGTCGGCAGCACCTCGCTGTCGCGGCTGATCGGCGTCTCGCACGTTCCCTCGGACCGCGTCGCGACGGGGCGTAGGCCGCTGGACGAGCACCTGCTGGCGACCGACGTGCGGTACGCGTACAACGAAGGGCGGGACGTCCTGCACGGGCTCGAGCTCGACCTGCGGCCCGGCGAGCGGCTGGCCGTCGTGGGGCCGAGCGGCGCCGGCAAGTCGACCCTCGGGCGGCTGCTCGCGGGGATCCACGGACCGCGCACCGGCTCGGTCACCGTCGGCTCGGTCGGGCTCACCGAGCTCGGGCTGGACGAGCTGCGCGGGCACGTCGCGCTGGTGACCCAGGAGCACCACGTGTTCGTGGGGACGATCGAGGACAACGTACGGCTGGCCCGTCCCCTGGCGTCCGCCGAGGAGCTGGTGTCCGCGCTCGAGGCGGTGGACGCGCTCGAGTGGGTCTCCGCGCTGCCGGCCGGGATGCTGACGGCGGTCGGGCAGGGCGGGCTGGTGCTGTCGCCGGCGCAGGCCCAGCAGGTCGCGCTGGCCCGGCTGGTGCTGGCCGACCCGCACACGCTCGTGCTCGACGAGGCCACCTCGCTGCTCGACCCCCGCGCGGCCCGGCACCTCGAACGGTCGATGGCTGCGGTGCTGTCCGGGCGTACCGTCGTGGCGATCGCGCACCGGCTGCACACCGCGCACGACGCCGACCGGGTGGCCGTGGTCGAGGGCGGGCGGGTGTCGGAGATCGGGACCCACGACGAGCTGGTCGCGGCGGGCGGGGCGTACGCGGCGCTGTGGCGGTCCTGGCGCGAGGACGCCGACTGACCGGACAACGAGTGCGGTTGTCAGTGGTAGATCAAACGAAACGTCGAGCTAACAGGGCGCTCGGTGCTATCGGTGCTATCGGTGCTATCGGTGCTTAGGACGGCGCAGGCCTGCTGCCGTGATCCGCTCGACCAGCTCGCGGCTGCGTACCTGCGTCGCCCCGGCGGCGACGACCTCGGCCCGGCGCTCCTCGGGTACGTCGTAGTGGTCGCGCTCGAACGCCCGCTCCGGGATCCCGCAAGCGGCCGCGAACGCGTGCAGCTCCTCGAACGAGACGTCGCTGACCAGGTGGCACCACAGCCGGCCCCGCCCCGGCCAGGTGGCCGGGTCCACCAGGATCGTCACGCCCGGCAGCGTACGCGGGCCGTCGTCAGCCGCCATGAGCCGCCATGAGCCTGTCGTGAGTCGTCGTGAGTCGTCGTGAGTCGTCGTGAGTCGTCGTGAGTCGTCGTGAGTCGTCGTGAGTACGGGCGGGGGACAGGCGGGGGACAGGCGGGTGTGGGCGGCCGTACGCTCTGATCATGGACGAGACCGCGCTGCCGGTACCCACCGCCGACGGGCGGCTGCTCACCGCCGCGGCGTTCGGCCCCCACGACGGCAGCCCGGTCGTGTCGGTCCACGGAACCCCCGGGTCCCGGCTGTGGCGTCCGCCGGACCTGGCGCTGCTCGACCGCATCGGGGTACGGCTGCTGACGTACGACCGGCCCGGGTACGGCGCCAGCACGCGGCAGCCCGGGCGCCGGGTGGTGGACGCCGCGGCTGACGTCGAGACGGTGGCGGACGCCTTTGCGGTACGGCA
>JANMWN010000204.1:0-17850 GCA_031394045.1 Sporichthyaceae bacterium | reverse complement strand
AGCAGGTCTTGGCAGCGAAGATGTCGGTGGCGGGGTAGTCGTGGTGGCTGTGGCCGTAGCTGATCGAGCTGGCGCAGCGTACGGGGAACGCGTAGTGCGCGCCGCTGACCACGGGCGGCTGGGTCGGGCTGTGGGTCGGCTTCGGAGTCGGTTTCGGGGTCGGGCTCGGGGCTGGTGCCGACGAGGTGGGTGGGGTGGCTGTGACTGGGGGTAGGAGCACCCCGCCAGAGCTGCCGCCGACCGGCGCCGCAGCCGTCGACCCACCGGAGCACGCTGCGAGCAGGAGCATGGCGAAGGCCGCGGTGGCGAGGTGGCGCTGGGGGCGAGGGAGCACCGGGACAGGCTAACTCGGCCGTCGCCGTACCGACGTAGACTCCGCCCGTGGCTGGCCGGATCCGCGACGACGACGTGGTGCTCGTCCGTGAGCGTGCGCGGATCGAAGAGGTCGTCGGCGAGTACGTCCAGCTCAAGGCAGCCGGCGGTGGCTCGCTCAAGGGACTGTGCCCCTTCCACGACGAGAAGTCGCCCTCGTTCAACGTCAACCCGAGCAAGGGCTACTACCACTGCTTCGGCTGCTCCGAGGGCGGCGACGTCTTCAGCTTCCTGCAGAAGGTCGACCACCTGACCTTCGCCGAGTCGGTCGAGCGCCTCGCCGGGCGGTACGGAGTCCAGCTCAGGTACGAGGAGGGCGGTTCGGCCGCAGGGCGCGACCGGGCCCCCAAGACCCGCTTCGTCGAGGCCAACCGGGCCGCGCAGCAGTACTTTGCCGAGCAGCTCACCGGCCTGGCCGAGGCGAAGATCGGCCGGGCCTTCCTCGAGGAGCGCGGTTTCGACCAGGCCGCCGCCGAGAAGTTCGGGGTCGGCTACGCGCCCAAGGGCTGGGACGGGCTCAACAAGCATCTGCGGGCCAAGGGCTACTCCGACGCCGAGCTGCTGGCCGGCGGCCTGCTCAGCCAGGGCCAGCGTGGGGTCTACGACCGGTTCCGCGGGCGGCTGATCTGGCCGATCCACTCGGCGGCCGGTGACGTGATCGGCTTCGGTGCGCGCCGGCTGCACGAGGACGACGACGGCCCCAAGTACCTGAACACGCCCGAGACGCCGATCTACCACAAGAGCGAGGTGCTCTTCGGCATCGAGCTGGCCAAGAAGGAGATCGCCAAGCGGCAGCAGGCCGTCGTGGTCGAGGGCTACACCGACGTGATGGCCTGCCACGTCGCAGGGGTGGAGACGGCGGTCGCCACTTGCGGGACGTCGTTCGGCGACGACCACGTACGCATCCTTCGCCGGCTGCTGATGGACCAGGACGAGTTCCGCGGCGAGGTCGTGTTCACCTTCGACGGCGACTCCGCCGGGCAGAAGGCCGCAGTGCGTGCGTTCACTGAGGACCGCAAGTTCGTCACCCAGCTGTTCGTTGCCGTCGAGCCGAGCGGGCTCGACCCCTGCGAGCTGTGGCAGACCCGTGGTGCCGAGGCCGTACGCGACCTGGTGACCCGCCGGGTACCGCTGTCGGAGTTCGTGGTCAAGGGCATCCTGGCCCGGTACGACCTGAACGTGCCCGAGGGGCGGGTTGCTGCGCTTCGGGCGGCCGCGCCGGTCGTGGCCCGTACCAAGGACCGTTCGCTGGCGCACGCTTATGCGGTGTCCCTGTCGGGTTGGCTGGGCATGGAGCCGGGGCCGGTCCTCGACGTCGTCGCGCAGGCCGCCCGGGCCGGTTCGCGGGCTCAGGGCGGCCAGCCGGCCCCGGTCTCGGGCTCGCCGACCGCCCCGGCGCTCGGGCAGCCCGGCGGCGGCGAGCAGAGCGTGGCCGAGCCGGTCGTCCCCCGGCCGCGTACCGACGACCGTGAGCTGATGATCGACCGCGAGGCGCTCAAGATCGGCCTGCAGTACCCCGAGCTCGCTGGCGCGCCCTTCGACGCGCTGGCGGCCGAGGCGCTGGCCCACCCGGCGTACGTCGCGGTCAAGCGAGCCGTCGAGGCCGCGGGGGGTGCTGCGGCTGCGGGAGCAGGCGACGCCTGGGTCGGGCGGGTGCTCGAGGCGGCCGCCAACGACGCCGTCCGCTCCATTGTGACCGAGCTCGCGGTCGAGCCGTTGCGCTGGGAGGGCGACCCCGACGCCCGGTACATCGACGAGCTGGTCGGCCGGGTCAGCGAGCGGCTCGTGCAGCGCCAGGTCATCGACCTCAAGTCCCGGCTGCAGCGGATCGACCCCAGTGACGCGGACGAGTACGGCCGGGTGTTCGGCGAGCTGATCGTGCTCGAGGGTCAGCACCGGCAGCTCCGTGAGCGGGCCGCGGGCGGGGCGTAGCCGATGGCTGCCTTCCGGCGTCCGGGCGTGCCGGCGCAGGTACGACGGGTCGTCGCTCCGGGGGAGCGGGCGCTGGCCTGGGGCAAGGACGGCCTGGGCCAGGTTGTGGTCGTGTCGACGTTGGCGCTGTACGTACCCGGGCGGTCGGGAGACCACGAGCGGTTGCCGTACGAAAAGATCGCCAGCGCAGGCTGGGACGACCCGACGCTCGAGGTCGTGCTCGTCGGCCGGGGCGGGCAACGGCACCTGCTCCGGCTGGACGAACCCGGCGAGGTACCCCCGACGCTGCGCGAGCGGGTGACGGCGAGCATCGCGCTCAGCGAGCACGTCGAACTGGTCGGTGGCGCTGGGGCTCGGATCACCGCGCGTCGCGTACCCGGCAAGGACGGGCTGACCTGGAACGTCGTCTTCGACCCGGGTCTGGATCCGGGCGACCCTGACCTGCGCCGCAGCGCCGACGCCGCCATCGCCCAGCTAAAGTCCTCCACCGGCCTCTGACCGCCCACCACTCAAGTCGATCTTGAGAGATCACTGCTCGACACGCCGATCGGCCCAGTGATCTCTCAAGATCGACAGGGGACAGTGGGGGCTCAACCGGTTTCGGGTGCCCCCGGGCACACTGATAACCTCGGGGCTTGTCCTTGATCCCGCCTAGCTCAATTGGCAGAGCAGCCGGCTGTTAACCGGCAGGTTACTGGTTCGAGTCCAGTGGCGGGAGCACCCTCATCCCAGCGGTAGGTTGCCGCGCTTGGCCTACCGGCTGTCGCGCTTGGCCTGCCTGCGGGCGCCCTTGGCCGTTGTCCCGGCGCGATTCTTCTCGCTGGCCGGTGAGCGCAGAACGCGATCTCCGACCGGTGCCGCGGTGACGGTACGACGCGGACGCCCGGCGGCCTTCCTGGGCGCTGCCTTCGCTGACGATTTCGACGGGGCCACCTTCTTGACGCTGCTGCGGCCCTGCTTCGCAGCGCGCGCCATCTCCAGCCGCTCCTGGCGGAGCTCGGCGGCACTGCGCTGGGCCAGCACCCCGAGCCGGCGGCTGACTCTGCCCAGGGCCTCCTCGAACGCCTCCGCCTTGAGCGCCGCCGTGGTGTTCTTGGGACGGGCCTGCCCGCGGGCGCCGACCTTCGACACCCGGGCGCTCGCGCCACGCCGGTACTGCCCGGTGTACTTGTTGCGCGCCCGGCGGACCCGCCCGTGCAGCTCTCCGACCGCATCCTCGTCGAGCAGGGCGAGCGCTGCCGTCTCTGTCTCGGCCACGAGCAGCCGCTCGGCGTCGTTCAGCGCTGCCAGCAACGACTTGTTCATGATCGCTCCTCGGTCGGGTCCCGGCCCGGCGCCCGCCAGGATCTCCAGGTCAGCCTAGCCAGGTCGCGGTGGTCCGTCGCTGCGTCACTGAGGTCCCAGGCGTACTAGGTGATCCTGGCCGCCGGGGGTGAAGGCCGCGGTCGGCGTCGGGTGCACCGGAGCGGTGAGCGGACCGACGAACATCGCGGTGGCGGTCCAGTCGGTTCCGTCGATGCCGGGGCCGCTCACGTCCGAGGCAGCACCGCTGAAGCCGGTGCCGCTGAGCCCGACCCGGCTGAGCACACCGGTCGTGCCGTTGACGAAGTAGAGCTGGCTGCCGGACACGAACATGCCGGACGTCTGTGCCATCGAGACGCCGGTGATGGTCGAGGCGACCGGGTAGATGATGCCGCTGTCCGGGTTGAACGCGCGGTAGTACAGCGTCGCGTCGCCGCTGCGCGTGTAGTACATCCGTCCGGTCGCGGGGTCGTACGCCAGCGAGGTCACGGAGCCGAGCTGCGCGTACAGGTCAGGCTGGACTCCCTCGAGCGTGAGGGGCCCGTTGAAGCCGCGGCCGGCGTCGACCATGTTGTTCCAGATCGGGTCGCTGTACGGGTTGACAGCGACCTCGGCCCCGAACGTCATCCCGTCGAAGGTCCGCGAGAAGAGTGTGCCGCCAGAAGTCTTGCTGTAGAACAGGTTTGCGCCGATGAGGGTGGCGCCGCGCACCGTCGGCCAGTCGAGCGGCGAGGCGACTCCGGTGATGGTCCCGCTGCTCGTGCCGTCGTACGGACGGAACGCGAGCGGGTTGCCGGGGCTGGCCGTCGACGACCCCAGGTAGACGTCGGCGGGCAGCGGGGAAGTCGCTGTCGACGCGGGAGCAGCGCCGCCTGCGAGCGGGAAGAACGCGATCTTCTTTCGCACGTACAGACGGTCGCCGACGTAGTCGGTGTCGGAGCCGATCCAGAGGCCGGCCGCCGTCGCGAGCATCCCCTGGGTGCCGTGACCTCTCGGCTCGCGGCCAGGGTTCCACTTCAGCGGGATGCCGTTGACCGGGTCGAGCGCGACGATCCCCGGACGGGGGACCGCGCCGCCGCCCTTGTTGTCGCTCGCGAGCGGGTTGTTCATCCACCGTGGGTGACCGGCGCCGTAGACGGCCGGGCCGGTGATCGCGACGGAGAAGAAGCTGTCGCTGCCCGAGCTGGCCACCCAGGTGGGCTGCAGGTCCTGGCCGGAGTCGTTGGTCTCCCAGC
Organism: Sporichthyaceae bacterium; assembly: GCA_031394045.1. Lineage (GTDB taxonomy): Bacteria > Actinomycetota > Actinomycetes > Prado026 > Prado026 > JANYIP01. Next base: position 13,009 of record JANMWN010000204.1, on the reverse strand, counting down.
GGGTGATCGTGTCGCAGGTCGTCGCAGCCTCGGGGAGCAGGAAGTCGTGCCCGCCAGCGGTCGCGATCGCGAAGTACGAGCCGTCCGGCGAGAAGTCGACGTCACGCATCCACGAGTCGAACGTGAACCAGAAGCACGCGTCCGAGAAGCGGTTGGTCTTCCAGTTCGCGTCCAGAGTCGCGTTGGTGCTCGACAGGTTGAAGACCGCGGCCTGGTCGCGGGCCAGCCGGCCGACCGTGTCGAAGTTCCCGATGACCACCATCCGGGTGCCCTGCGGGTTGATGGCGATACGGATGACCCCGGGATTGCCCTTGGCGACCGGCGCCGGGAACGGGAACGCGGCAAGCTCCCCGGCCGTCACGTGCCCGAAGTTGTGGTGACCGGTGACCGAGGTGGTGAGGAACGTCGTCAGCGCCCCGGTCGTCGCGTCGAGCGCGGCCAGCCCGCCGCGCGGGGTGCCGCCGATCGCGGTGAAGTTGCCACCGACGATCAGCCGCGAGCCAAGCAGGCGTACGGACATGACGCCCTTGGTGATCGAGCCGGGGGCGAAGGCCGAGACGCGTGAGCCGTTGCTGACGTTGAGCAGGACCAGGTTCGGGACGCTTACCCCGTTCATGGTGGTGAAGAGCCCGCCGACGTACACCGTGCCGCCGACCGGTCCGGCCAGGAGGGTGTCGACCTCGCCGTTGAAGCTCGGCGCGAAGGTCTTGCTGACCGCGCCGGAGGAGGCATCGAAGGCGAAGATGCGGCTGCGGTGGTACGTCGTGGTCTGTGCCGAGTTCTGCACCTGGCTGAAGGTGCCGCCGGCCACCATCGTGCTGCCGACCTGGGCGAAGTTCAGGACCTCGCCGTCGACGACCGCAGGCGTACCGATCGCGGGCACCGTCGACACGATCTGGTTCTGCGGGGTCGTAGGGCCGCCGGCCGCCCACGAGGAGCCGGCGCCGGTGGTCACCATCGGTACAGCGATCGCGGGGATCAGCACGGCCATCGCCAGGACGATGCGTCTAGCGAGATTCACGGGTCCACCGATGCGTTCAGGTTCCCCGCGGGCGTGCGACGGAACGTTCCTGACGCCAGTGGTACCCCGGTTGCCGGGCCCATCGATATGGCCTACAGGCAGGTCTAGCCGTACGTTGCCGGGCCTCACCTGTTCGACTCCAGCCTTCGGCCCATGGGCTCGCCCGTCCGTCCAAGACTGATCACGCTGCGTGATCAGTCAGAGGGGGTGCCGGGGTCCCGGACATGGGCAGCCGGCTGGGCGTGATCCTCAATGATTTCCCGACGCTGCCCTAGTGTGGCGGGATGACCAGTGCGACGTGGGGCCTGCTCGCTGCCACGTTCACCGCCGCCTTCGTCGAGTTCGTCGAGGCCCTGACCATCGTCCTGGCGATGGGTGTGACGCGAGGGTGGCGTTCGGCCCTGGCTGGCACTGCGGCCGCCCTCGTCGCTCTGGCGGTCTTCACCGCGATCGCTGGCTACTCGCTCACCACCTGGCTGCCTCGTTCCGCCCTGCAGCTCGCGATCGGGACCCTGCTCCTGATCTTCGGGCTGCAGTGGTTGCGCAAGGCGGTGCTGCGGTCGTCCGGACGCAAGGCGATGCACGACGAGGCCGCTGAGTACGCGGAGCTGACCGCGGCAGCGGCAGCGGCTGGCGCCCCTCGAGGCGGTATCGACTCGTTCGGGTTCGCGGTGTCGTTCAAAGGCGTCTTCCTCGAAGGCGTCGAGGTGGTGTTCATCGTGATCACGTTTGGCCTGAACGCGGACAACCTCACCGTCGCCGTGGTGGGGGCCTCCGCCGCGCTTGTCGTGGTCGTCCTCGCCGGGCTGCTGCTGCACCGACCTCTGTCGGCCATCCCCGAGAACACGCTCAAGTACGGCGTGGGGCTGATGCTGGCCAGCTTCGGCACCTACTGGGCGGTGGAGGGCCTCGGCGTGCTCCGTGACAGCGGCGCCAGCGTCGTCTGGCCCGGCCAGGACTGGGCGATCCTCGGGCTCATCGCGTGCTGGTTCGCCGTGACGCGGGCGTTGGTGATCGGCCTGTCCCGCAGCGGGCCGGCTGTGGCCATGGCGGCCGAGGAGGTGCTCCGGTGAGGCTGGTCGGCTTCCTCAAGGGCTTCGGGATGTTCTGGTACGAGTTCATCGTCGGCGACGACTGGAAGATCGCGTGCGCAGTGGTGGTCGCCCTCGGTGTCGCTGCGGCGCTGGTCGTCTCGGCTGCCGTGGGCGACACAGTGCTCGTGGTGCTTGCTGTCCTCCTGCTTGTCGCCGGCTTCGCCACCGCCGTGCTGGTCGACGTACGCCGATTGTCCGGCCGGTCGCACTAGCCAGGGACTAAAGTCCCGGACCGCGGCGACCTAGGGCCGTTCCGTCCCCCCTCGGCAAACGATCTGCTTTGGGGGACAGCAGTCGCATCAGCACTTGCCGGCGGAGAGTGGGCCATGACGGGCAGCGAGGTGTTCGGTCCCGAGGACTTCGAGGCCGTCGTGGCTGCCGCGGCGAGAGCGCCGTCCATCTTGAACTGTCAGCCCTGGCGCTTCCACGTGCACGACGATCTCGTCGACCTGTACGTGGACCCTGACCAGGCGCCCACGGTGCTCGACCCCACCGGGCGCGAGGTTTTCATCTCGCTGGGCGCGGCGCTGCTCAACCTGCGGCTGGCGGTCGCTGCCCGGGGGCATGCTGCCGCCGTGCAGCTGCTGCCGTCGATCTCGGAGCCGACCTTCGTGGCGCGGCTCCGCGTGGGCGGCCCGGCTCCGTACCTGCAGTCCGAACGGCTTCTGCACGACGCGATCCCGGTGCGGCAGTGCAGTCGGGTGCCGTTCACTGCAGAACAGGTTCAGTACGAGGACTTCATGCACCTGCAGGAGGCGGCCTCAGTCGAAGGTGGCCGGCTGGACTCGGCGACCGGCGCGCACCGTTTCGAGCTGGTCGGCCTTCTGCACGACGCGGACGCCACGCAGCGCGACGACCCGGCGCTCGTTGAGTCGATGTCGCGCTGGGTTGGCGACGAACGTCAGCCCGGCGCCGGGATCCCCGCCCAGTCACTCGGTCCCGTCTCGCGACACCCTTCCTCCGTCGTCCGCGACCTCGCCCTGGGTCGGCCCGTGGCGGGGCGCGGTTCAGCCGAGTTCGAGAGCTCGGGGTTGCTGGCCACGCTGCTCACGACGGGCGACCATCCGATCGACTGGGTGCGCGCCGGGCTGGCTCTCGAGCGCGTGCTGCTCACCGCCACCGTTCGCGGCCTCTCGGCGGGCATCCTCTCCCAGGCCACCGAGGTGCCAGCCCTGCGCAGCCTGGTGCGCGACCCCAGCAGCCGCTGGTCGTACCCGCAGGTCGTCCTGCGGTTCGGCTACGGCCCCCCGATGCCTCCGACCCACCGCAGGCCCATGCAAGACATCTTGAGAATCGAGCCCGCATGAATACGCACTTCTTGACCTGGGGACCGATCCAGATCTCCATCGCCAACCTGGTGATCATCGGGATCGGGTTGGCGCTCTTCGCGCTCGCCATCGCCCTACCCTTCCCGAAGGGGCGGAAGCGGCCATGACCAGCCACGTCGAGCACGCCAGCACCTGGACCGGCCGCCTGCGTGACCGCTTCTTCGGCGCCCTGCCGCCGGACAAGCTCCTCCCTGAGGAGCAGCCGGCGTACGTCGCCTCCTGGATCTACGTCTTCGGGGTGGCCACCATCGCCGCGCTGGCGTTCGTCATAGGGTCCGGCCTGGTCCTGACCTTGGAGGGGCCGCTCTGGTACCACTCCTCGTCGGTGGGGCACTACGTCAACAGCGTGCACCTGTGGAGCGTCGAGCTCTTCTTCCTCTTCATGGTCGTGCACCTGTGGGGCAAGTTCTGGATGGCGGCCTGGCGCGGCCGACGCGCGGCAACCTGGATCACCGGCGCGATCTGCTTCCTCGCCTCGGTCGGCACCGCGTTCACCGGGTACGTGATGCAGACCAACTTCGACGCGCAATGGATCTCGACCCAGGCCAAGGACGGCCTGAACTCGGTCGGCATCGGGGCTTGGTTCAACGTCCTGGACCTGGGCCAGATGCTGCTGTTCCACGTCGCGCTGCTTCCCCTGGTGCTCGGCGGGATCACCGTCTGGCACGTCCTGCTCGTACGCAAGCACGGCGTCGTACCACCCATCGATGCGCGTGAAGAGGAGACGACGTCATGAGCACCGATCTCGCCAGTCGGCCCTGGACCGGCGCCAACCGGGAGTACGACCTGGCCAAGGAGCTCGTGGTCGCCCTCCTCGTCGTCGGCGCCCTCGTCATCGGGCTCGCCTTCGCGTTCGGGTCGCCCGACGAACCCAGCATCACCTTGCAGACGTGGGCCAAGGCGGCGCCCGCCGACTTCGTCTCGACCGCAGCCGCGGAGCTCGCAGGCACCAGCGGTACGGCGACGTACGGCCCGCCGTACAACTCCGCCGCCGACGGGCAGACCATCGGCCCGCTCAACCTGCAGAAGCTGGGCGGCGTACGCATCCCTGTCGACACCGCGCAGGCCTTCGTAGTAGGTCCCCTGCACCGCCAGGTGGGGACCGCAGAGGTGACCGCTGCCCTCTCGGCCTGGGACGCTGCCTCGGCCGACCAGCAAGCATCCTGGGCTGGTGCCTACTCCGACGCGATCGCGGCGGAGCCCGACGGCGACTACACCAAGGTCGCTACCGGGGACTACGGGCCGGCGCCGGCACTGTCGGCCGGGCTGCTCGCGGCCGCGCAGGCCGGTGGGCTCGACGGCGCGCTCGGGGCGCAGGGCCAGTTCTTCAGCACCGACTACACCTACCCGTTGCTGTTCCTCGCGGACGGTGCGTACCTGGAGGACCAGGCTCGTGCCCAGCACCTCGGCGGGGACCAGTGGGGAATGATGAACGAGACCGGGAACTACCCCGGTCAGTCGTGGCTCTGGCTCTACACGTTCTGGTACCAGATCGAGCCGTTCTCGTCCTCCGACAACGCGGACGCGTGGGTCTGGGGCCTGATGATGGTGCTCACGCTCGGGTTCGTGCTCGTGCCGTTCATCCCGGGCGTACGCTCCATACCCAGGTGGATCCCGGTGCACCGGCTGATATGGCGTGACTACTACCGGAACCATCCCCGCAAGACCTGAGCGAGGGGACCCACTGCCAGAGCCGTCCGTACTGCTGAGTGGCCTCTCGTTCCCTGAGTCGCCGCGCTGGCACGACGGACGGCTCTGGTTCAGGTTGACAGCGACCGCGGAGGTTTCGCGTGCGCGCGGCGGTGCATGGCAAGGTGTGACCATGACAAGCGAGGCTGGCAGCGTTCTTGGTAGCGCGATGTCGGAGTCGTACCTTCGGTCACTCGGGCGGCGGGTGGACGCCGCCTCGCATCCTGCGGTCCGACGCAGCCGCCTGAGATGACCGACGCGCTCGGGCAGCTCCTCGCTTCTGGTGTCGGTGTGGCGCTCAGCCCGATCCCCGTCATCGCCGTCATTCTCATGCTCACTACCGCGCGTGGTCGTGTCACCGGTGTCGCCTTCATGCTCGGCTGGCTGGTCGGGCTGAGCGCCGCAACAGGAATCGTGCTGCTTCTCGCGAACGGATCGGACGAGACAGGGAGCACGGCCGCCGACGGGGCACACATTGCGACCCTGGTCGTGGGGCTCCTGTTCCTCGCCCTCGCAAGCTTGCAGTGGCGGCGCCGGCCCAAGGGCCACGAGCCGCCGGAGCTTCCCGCCTGGATGGCCGGCATCGATGGATTCGGCGCCCCCAAGTGCTTCGCGCTGGGGGCGCTCCTCTCTGGGGTCAACCCCAAGAACCTGGCTATGGCGGTCAGCGCAGGTGTTGCCCTCGCCGAGACCGGCTCGACAGGTGGTGCGACCGTCATCGGGGCAGCCATCTTCGTCATCGTCGGGTCGGTGACCGTTGCAGGACCGGTGGTCGGCTCCTTGATCGCTCCCGCGCGCGCTGGTCGCGCGCTCGCAGAGGCCAAGACCTGGCTCGCCGACCACAACTCCACGATCATGATCGTGCTGTTCCTCGTCCTCGGGGCCACGAAGACTGGCGAAGGCCTCGCCAGTCTCCTGCACGGCTGACCGATCGCCATGCGCGGGAGTCCGTCGTTCCAGGTTGAGCCGTGCGACGATTTACGGGTGGAGCTTCTGTCGGTCGGAGACGTCGCGGCCCGGCTTGGAGTCACCCCGTCGACCGTCCGAATGTGGGGCCAGCGCTACGGGCTGAGGGCTTCGGCCCAGTCGCCGGGCGGGCACCGGCGTTACACGGCTGAAGATGTGGTGCGCTTGCAGCAGATGCACGATGAGGTCATCGCAGGCACCAGCCCGGCTGCTGCTGCGGCGGGCGTCCTTCCCCGCGACAAGACAGGTCGATCAACCACCGGAGCCGCGCTCGGTGCGATGTCGCAGGCTGCCCCTCGGCCCCGTCCAGGTGGTCCCGGCGGCTCGGTGCTGGCGGTTCCTGGGGCCGGCCGTGCTGCCCGGGGGCTCGCGCGGGCCGCGTTCCGACTCGATGAGATGGGCGTGGAAGACGCTGTTGTCGCGGAGCTGCGCAAGCATGGAACATTGGCGACCTGGAACGAGGTGCTCCGTCCGGTGCTCGTCGCGTCGGGCGAATACTGGCAACGCACGGGCGAGGGCGTTGAGATCGAGCACCTGCTTACCCAAGCAGTGACCACGGCGTTCGTCCGGCACACCTCAGCCGTCGGCGAACTTACACGAAATGAGCCGGTCTTGCTCGCCGGAGGACCGCAGGAAGAGCACACGCTGGCCCTGCATGCTGTTCGGGCGGGCTTGGCCGAGCGGGGCGTCCCAGGGCGCCTGCTGGGGCCGCGAACTCCCATCAAAGCCCTCACGGCGGCTGCTCGACGGACGAGGGCTCCCGCAGTCCTGGTCTGGTTGAGTCTCACGGATCTCCTCGCCTTGCACCAAGTCTCAGAAGTCTCGTCTGCTCATCGCCGAATCACCGTGTTCCTTGGCGGCCCAGGCTGGGGCTCAGCGAACCCGACGTCAACTGTCGTCTGCGCCACCCTGGACGAGGCGGTGCGGGAGCTGCGCAATGCTTGGTTAGCCCGTCGTGCGAGTAAACCTCGCGACTAGTTTGACGAGACGACGAAACCTCCACGAGTTGCGAGCGAGGGCAACAGGGCGTAGACCAGAGTCCTGCTTGCTGGCCTCGGCGAGCACTCACAGAGAGCGGCGAAGGCGCCGCGACACTCGGGAGTTGGTCATGAGAACTGACGCATCCGGCGTCAACATCCCCTCGCTTACCGCGAGCCAGTACGCCACGGTGTACAACCTGTTTTCGCTGGTCATCGCAGCCATGCTGTTCACGTCACTCTTCCTTCTGCTGTCCCGTGGACGGGTCACGGCGCGCTACCGAAACGCGATCGTCGTCTCGGCGATGGTGTGTGGTATCGCGGCCTACCACTACTTCCGAATCTTCGACAACTTCAAGGAGAGCTACCCGGCAGGCGCAACGGTAGGAGCCGCTCACGTGCTCTCGGCCATCGAGTTCAACGAGGCCTATCGGTACGTCGACTGGTTGCTGACGGTCCCCCTGCTGCTCGTCGAGACGGTGGCTGTTATGGCGCTCGGGCGCGCCACGCAGCGTTCGCTGCTCTACAAGCTGGTGCCAGCGTCGGCGTTGATGATCCTCCTCGGCTACCCAGGCGAGATCGCGACGACGACCGGGAGTCGTGCTCTCTGGGGCGCGCTGTCGACACTGCCGTTCATCTACCTGCTGTATGTGCTGTTCGTCCAGCTGTCGAGGTCGCTGGATCGTCAGCCAGCCGAGGTCACGCACACCATCAAGATGCTCCGGATCTCCCTTGTCGGTTTGTGGGGTGTCTACCCGATCGCCTACTTGTTCCCGATCATCGGAGGCGAATTCTTCGGCGGTGCCAACGGATTCGTGCTCAGGCAGGCCGGGTACAGCCTCGCGGACATCTTCGCCAAGGCGGCGTACGGACTGGCGATCTACAAGATTGCAAGGGTCAAGAGTCGGCTTGAGGATCCGTCGTACGACGATGACCGCGAGCCAGCGGACACCCGCTCCCCGGCTCTGGTCTGACGGGGTACGCGTGATGTCTCTCCTCCACCGGCCGGCACTCACACCTGTTTGGGTGCCGGTCGGTGGGCGAGAGTCGCCACGCGCGATGCGTGACCTTCGGGTGCTCACCTGGCTCCCTGTCGGCAGCCTTCTCTCTCTCGTCGCCTTGAGTCTCAGCGCTCCGTCGGTGGCCGAGCGACTCGCACTTCCGATCGCATTGACGGGTGCCGTGCTCGGTGTCCCCCACGGCGCAGTCGATCATCTAGTCCCCTGGTGGTGGGGGCCGACCGCCGGGCCGGCGCGACGCCGCATCCGCTCGATGGTGCTGTTCGTCTTTGCCTACGCATCGGCCGCGGCACTGGCGCTTGCCGCTTTCCTCGTTGCTCCCACGCCATCGCTCGTGGTGTTCCTCGTCCTGTCGGCGGTTCACTTCGGCCGCGGAGAAGTGGTCGCGGCTGCCGAAAGACGCGGTCGGTCGGCCCCTGGCCTGGGTTCCGAGTGGCCCGCGACCGCTGCCTTTGGCGCAGCCGTCGTCGGGCTGCTGCTGTGGGCTCACCCCGAGTCGGTGCTGCCCTACATTCGGCCGGTGTCCCCGTGGTTGGCCGCCGCCACGATCAACAGTCGGCTTATCGGTCTGTTGTGCGTGGCCGGGTTGGTTGTCCTGGGGTTGGGCGCCCTCCTTCGAGCCCGGTATTGGAGGGAAGCGGCGGAGCTGGCCCTAGTCGTGATGGCGTTCTCGGTCTCGCCACCGCTGGCAGCGTTCGGTATGTACTTCGGGCTGTGGCACGCGGTCCGGCACACCGGTCGACTGCTCGACCTGGCCCACGGCCTGTCGAACACCCGGACTTCAGCCGCCGGGAGCACGCCCCCGGCGGCGAGCTGGGGCAGCGCGGCCCGCGACGTCGCCATCGCCGCGGCCGTACCAACGTTGGTTGCGCTAGTCGCCATGGCGGCGCTGTGGACTGGGCGTGATCTGGCCAGTCTGGAGTCCGAGGTTGCCGTGCTGCTCGCGCTGACGTTCCCACACGCCGCCGTGGTCTGGGCTCTCGATCGACGCGTCTCCCGCGTGATCTAGGGCAGCTGTGTGTCACCCGCAGACACCGTGGCCGGCTGGCTTGCCTCGTCAGATCTGGGGCCGCGTCGGCATCATCCCTGCGACCGCTGGGCCTCCACGGCACGTTGCGGTGGAGGTGATCGTCAGCTATGCGAGCAAGCACCCCGAGGTCGAGGATCTCGTTCAGCTTTGCGAACCCTGGGAGTCGATGAAGACGACGCCTTCACAGTCCAGCACGACGCCGGTCAACGCCAGGTCGGACTGCATCACGGCTCGGTCGTCGAGCTCGCGGAACACCTGGGTGCCTGCCTCGTTGCCCAGCAACGGGGACCGGCCTCAGCGACTGCGTACCAACGTCCGCGGCCGTACGTCGATCGGCATCGAGCGCGCCTTGAGGTCGCGACCTGACGCGGTGGTCCACTCGGAGATGACCCGTCGGGACTGCGGCCCGATCGCCTGGACGCCGTTGATGACCTGGTCGTCGTAGAGCAGCGCGGCCCGCTCGGGTCCGTCGACCCAGCCGGCCTCGACCGCCCTGAGCAGGATCGACAGGTCTGTGGCCATCGAGAAGAACGACGGGGCCTTGCTGTGCGGGGCGAGCCCGACGCGCTCGCCGATCATCCGCAGCCGATCGCCGGCGCTGGTGGCCTCGGCACGCAGGTCCTCGACGACTGACGTGTTCGCCGACAGGGTCAGCTCGAGCCAGCCCATGGCGGTACTGGCGGCAAGCTCCTCACGTGACAGAAGGGCGATCTGGCGGCGCGAGCGCAGGATGAACATCAGCTGCTCGGCCAGCCGGAAGATACGGTCGTCGTCCTTGGGGTTGGCACCCGAGGTGTTCTTCAGGTTCTCGATCGCCCGCCACAGCTCGTTGAGCAGGGTCTCGAACAGGTCGACGAAGTTGCGGTTCGTGGCATCCGCCCGGTCGAACGGGTAGCGCGCGTTCACATCGGTCCCGAACGCCAGGTCCATGGAGAACAGCCGCCAGTACGCGTTGCGGCGCATGGCTTCCGGGTCCGGCCGGACGGTGCTGGTGCCGAGCAGCCCGGTGAGCAGGTTCGTCCCGTACACGAGGCTCTCGGTGGTGTCGAGCCACCGCTGCGTGCTGATGGACGGGATCCCGAGCGCTTCGCCACCGCGGAAGGCACGGACGACACGGCGCAGGATCTGCGCGGCACGGGTGTTCTCAAGGGCGAACGCGTAGCCGAGGTGGTCCCACGCCGGCGGCTGGGGGCTGAAGTTGACTGGGTCGTTGCGCGGTGGCGCGTCGACGGCGAACAGACCGGTGCTCCACAACGTCTGCCTGGCCTGGGGGACCGGCAGCTGGTTGCCGGGCGTCGTGCTCGCGTACACGTTGGCCGCGTCCCACACCTGCTCCATGTGCAGCAGCAGGTCGAGCGGGTCGGCGGTGAGGACCTCTTGACCGACGGCGGCGAAGTCCGGGTTGACCGGGTTCAGCCTCTTGGCGCGCCGGTTCACCAGCTGCTGGATCACGATCGTGTTCCCTTCGGGTTGGTGGCTGCGTCGCGGTACGACGTGGGTACTGAGCCGATGAACGGTACGAACCGGTTGGGGGCCGGGAAGGCACCCGCGTTGGTCCAGTCGTTCACCGCGAGCGCGTCGAACATCCGCGCCATCGTCTCGGTGACGTTGTCCGGCAGCTCGAGCGTCTGGGGTCCGAGGAGCCGCAGGGGCTGGAGAGCGCCCAGCAGCTCGTCGAAGCCCGTGTCGAGGCGCCGGGTGACGCCCTCGATGCCGAGCCAGGTCTCGGAGACCTGCTTCATCTCGCGCAGCTCGCGATGCACCTCGTCGAGCTTGGCGGACAGCGCACGGACGTCCATGTCCAGCACCCGCTCGGGGTCGTCGGGGTCGGCGGCCCTCTCGACGACGATGACTTCCTCACCGTCCGGGCCGACCATGATCGCTTCGACGACGAGCTCTTCGCCGTCCGGGTCGTCGGGTCCGGTCGGTTGGCCTGGGGTCCTACGTGCCATCTGATCCTCCCTCGACGGCCGGCGGCCTACGCCGCGGCACTGGTCATCCACTTGCGGGCACGGTCGATCCACTCGGCCGCGCGGTCAGGTCGTTCCGCTTCGCGAAGGCCGGCCAGGGCGACCAGCCGGATGCCCTCGCGCGAGCGGTAGTGCGCCGACGTCCACAGCGCTGGCCCACCGGTACGTTCCAGCGTCGCCAATGCCGTAGGCGAGACCTGGTTCGGGTCGATCACGGCCGAGACCGGACGCCCGCCCATCTTGGGGATCGGTGCCGCAAGGCACGCGGCGGCGATCCGTGGCATCTCGTTGCGGGACCGGCTCAGCAGCTGGGCGACGGACGGGTCGGCCCGCGTCAACGGGTGCGCGGCGACCATCGCCGCCTCCAGCGCGTCCCACGGCCCGGAGCCGAAGGACTGGCGGCACATGGCCGTCCCCAGCAGCGTTCGCAGCCACCCGACCGGGTGTGGGTCGCCGACCGGCCAGGACAGGATCGTCCTGACGTCCCCGACGACGTCGTACAGCGCAGAAACCGCTGCGAACCCGGTGTGCGCGAACGCGTGCACGTCGGCGACGATCTCGGACGCCCACGGGATCCACATCGCGCGTAGGGACGGGTCGTGTTCGAGCGTGGTCGACAGCCGCTGCGCCAGCGATGGCACCCAGCCGGTCAGCGACGCGACCTGGTGCCCGCTCTCGTGGAACAGCGACGTGGGTCGATACAGGTTGTGCCGCACCACCTTCACGGCTGCGACCGGGTTGACGGTCCCCGGCGCCCAGAGCCTTACCCCCGCCCGCAGGATCGACGCCCCCATACCCTTGTCGACGTACGTGAGGATCGGCGGCACCGGTAGTCCGGCTGCGCTCAGCACCGGCGACATGCTCGCCGCCGCCAGCGCGTCGAGGGTCTGCAGGGCCACGCGCAGGTCTGGGCTCGTCCGCGAGTTCACGGCGTCGCCGAAGTACTCGAGCGTGGTCTCGACCTGGCTGTAGAGGCGCCGGAACCGTTGCACCGCCTCGGCTGCGGCGCCTACCGCCGCCGGGTCCTTGCGTGCCTCCCGAACGAGCGCGGCGGTGCGGTCGCCCGTCGCGACGAGGGCCTTGACCGTGGTCGACAAGGTCCGCCGCAGGGGCAGCCCGACCTGCGTCTCGACCGCTGCCCATGCTGACGCGGCGGCGAACTGCTCCGCGTCGAGCATGAGCCTGGCGGCGGCGAGCCAGTGCGCGACCTGGCGCTCCAGGTCGTCGGCCAGCTCGCGGGCCAGCACCGGCGCCTGGGTCGTCACGTACGCCTCCGACCTGGCCGCACACGGACCGACACCTGCGGTGCCCCGCGCATGGCCGACGTACCGCGGGCGGCCCCGAGCGGTCCGAGCGCGCCAACCGAAGCGATCGAGAACTTGCCGTTGATGACCTGGCGGACGACGTCGAGGCCGGGCAGCCCGCGCAGCGTGATCCGCACGGTGACGCCGTCGGCGGGGTCAGCCGCCGCGCGAACGAACTCGTGGACGGAGGTCCGTACCCACTTGGCCAGGCTGCGCATGACCCACTCCTGAAGGTGCCGGCGCAGCAGCTGAACCACGACAGGTGGCATCCGCCGCAGCAGGGGCCCGAGGAGCTGCTCGCCCTCCTCCATCTCCTTGATGATGCGGACGCGTCCGCTGGGGTGGTCGAACGAGCGGGCCAACGAGGTCCAGGCCGCTCGCATCGCCTTGAGCACCTCCGCCGCGCCACCGGTCTTGGACGCGGCGGCGATCTGCTGCGCCTCGCTCTCGGAGAAGAACAGGTCGACGACGACCTTGGAACGAACCAGGTCGATCGTCACCCAGCCCTGGGTGGGTGCGCCGGGTAGAGCCCTCGGGCCGGCCGCAGCGACCGGCAGCAGGGTGCCCGCCGAGGTGATGGGTTCGAGGTAGTAGAACCGTTGCCCGGCCGC
>JANMWN010000198.1:0-7167 GCA_031394045.1 Sporichthyaceae bacterium | reverse complement strand
CACGGTGCCGCCCATCAGCAGCCAGAGCCACGTGGGCGCGTCGTCGACCAGGACGATGACCAGTGCCTCGACCGCGAGCGCCAGCAGCCACCCGATCGCGGCCCGGACGGCCCAGTAGGTGATGGCCTTGCGGCTCACCCGGTGGCGAGGAGGGCGAAGGTCGACGGTCATGCCCCTACCCTGCCCCATCCCGGTGGGCTGACACTGGGACGGTGACGACTGCTGCTGCGTCTCGGCTGGAGATCCGCCTGGTCGGACCGTTCATGGTGCGCCGGGACGTGCAGGTCCTAGGCGCGCGGGAGGTGGGGGCGCGCAAGGCGCGCACGCTGCTGAAGCTGCTGGCTGCCGCTCCGGAACGGCTCTGGTCGGCGGAGTCGTTGGCGGACGCGCTCTGGGCCGGGGAACCACCGACCCGACCGACCGAGAACATCGCGACGCTGGTCAGCCGGCTTCGCGCCGTGCTCGGGCCGGAGGTGATCAGGGGCGACCGCTCGGGATGGGGCCTGGGACAGTCGGTCGACGTGGACCTGCAGTCCGCCGCCCGACTCCTGCACCAGGCCCAGGCGTGCCTGGCATCTCACGAGCCCGGGCTAGCGGGTGCAGCTGCGGCTGCTGCCCTGGCGCTCGTCGACGGACAGGTCCTACCCGAAGAGCCGGCGGCGGTCTGGGTCGACCAGGTGCGCGCGGCCGGTACGGACCTGCTGCGGCTGGCGCGCCGGCTCGGTGCGGAGGCAGCCCTCGGCTCTGGCGACTTCGGCACGGCGGCCGAGCGAGCCGTGGCTGCGACCGATGCGGACCGGTATGACGAGGCGGCGGTACGGCTGCTGATGCGCGCGCACCAGGGGCAGGGCCAGCCAGGTCAGGCGCTCGCCGCGTACGAGCGGCTGCGTGACCGGCTGGCGGACGAGCTCGGCGTGGACCCGGCGCCCGAGACCCGGGCGGTTCACCTCGACATCCTGCGCGAGACGCCCGCCCCTGCGCCGGGGCCCGCGCAGGCCACGGTCGCGCGCCGACCGCTGGTCGTCGGCAGGGACGGCCCCCTCGCGGTGCTGTCGGCGGCCTGGAGTGCAGCCGTCGAGGGAAGCGGTTCGCTCCTGCTCATCGCGGGCGAGGCCGGCATCGGCAAGACGGCGCTGGCCGCCGAGCTCACGACCATGGCACGGGCGACCGGAGGACTGGTCCTGTCGTCCCGCTGCTACGAGACCGAGCGCTCGCTGCTGCTTCAGCCCCTCGTCGACGCGCTCCGGCCCGAGCTGATGCGGTCGGCTCCGGGCCGCGTCCGCGAGATGGCGGGAGACCAGGCCCAGTCATTGGCGCTCCTCCTGCCGGAGGTGGCGGAGATCGCGGGCCCATTCGCCCGCGACGTCGCGGCCCCTGACATCGAGCGGCGCAGGATCTACGAGTCGGTGGCCGGATGCCTGCGGCGGCTCTCGGTCCGCAGCCCGGTGCTGCTCAGCCTCGACGACCTGCACAACTGCGGTCTGACCACGATCGAGCTCCTGCACCTGCTGGCACGCGGCCTCGCGGGTACCCGGCTGCTGGTGGTGGCGACGCTGCGCAGCGAGGAAGGGCAGGAGGCGATCAGGCGCCTCTCCGGCGTCTCGGCGCGGGTGGACCTCGGTCCGCTGGATGAGGCCGCGGTCGCGGAGCTGGCCGTGGCGGCGGGTCTGGGCGAGCACACCGAACGCCTGATGTCGCGTACGCGGGGGCACCCGCTCTTCGTGGTCGAGTCCGTGCGGGCGCTCAGCGACGGTGACGACGGCATCCCCGCCTCGCTCCGCGAGGCAGTCTTGGCTCGGGTCGGCCGGGCCGGGCCGGCGCTCGAGACCTTGGTGCGCGCGGCCGCCGTTCTCGGTGCGTCGTTCGAGCCGGAGCAGGTGGCCGGCCTCCTCGCCCTCTCGACCGCCGAGGCTGCTCGCCGGTGCGAGCAGCTGGTCGACGCGCGGCTGGCAGTGCCGTCCGGGCGCGCGTACGAGTTCGTGAACGACCTGGTCCAGGAGGTGCTGTACGCGAGCACGCCGGCTCCGACCCGGCACGCCTACCATCGCGCCGCCGCCGACCTGATGGTCGGCCGGCCCGAGGCGATGGCGTCGCACGCCGCAGCCTCGCAGCAGTGGGCTCGCGCCGCCGAGGGCTGGTTGGCAGCTGCCGCGCTCGCTGTTGACCGGTTGGCAGCTGCGGACGCAGAACGGCTGCTCGACGAGGCACTGGTCGCCGCCGTGGAGCACGGTTCGACGGCGGGTGGTGCCGTTTCTGGATCGCCGGCCGAGTCGGACGAGCTGGTCGTACGCGTGCGCCTCGCGCGTGGGCGGGTGCTGGAGTCGCTGTCGTCGTTCGGCCCTGCGCACGAGGACTTCAGCCAGGCGCTCGCGATCGCCGAGCGGACCGGCCAGCGACGGTGGTTGATGGAGGCGCACAGCGAGCTCGGTGGCGACTCGACGATCGGACTGGGCCGGCCGGTGGTGACCTGTGTCCCGCACCTCGAGGCGGGCCTGGCCCTGGCGCGCGAGCTCGGCGACCGCGTGATGGAGGCCGGTCAGCTCGCCAGGCTCGGGGTGCTGGCGTGCAACCGGCTGGACTTCGTCGAGGGTCAGCGGCTGGGCCAGCTCGCGGTCGAGGCGGCGCGCGGCACCGACGACGAGCAGGCGCTGGTGGTGGCCCTGGACGGCCTCAAGACGTCGTACGCGTACACCGGAGAGCTTGTTGCGCTGGCGCCGGTCGTGGCCGAGCTGCACCCGCGGCTGCGCCGATCGGGCGACCTCTTCCTGCTCCAGTGGACGGTCTTCGAGGAGGCGTTGATCCCCTTGGCCGCCGGCGACTGGGCCGCCGCAACGGCGGGGGTGGAGGAGGCGCTCGCGCTGAACCGGCGGTCGGGGCGCGAGTCATTCGAGAGCTGGCTCGTGGCTCACCTGGGCTGGATCGCCCGGCTGGACGGCCGGCTCCCCGATGCGCTCGGGCACGGACGTCGGGCCGTCGACCTGACGTCGACCCGGAAGCACGCGTGGTGGGATGCGATCTCGGTCGGGATGTACGCGACGACCTTGCTCACGGCGGGGGCGGGGTCCGGTCAGCTCGACGCCGGCGTCGTCAGGCTGCTGCGTCAGGTGCTCAGCGCCGCGGACCGGAGCGGTGCGGAGTCCTACCGGCTCCGGTGCCTCGCACCGCTCGCGCTCGTCACCGGGTCGGACGAGCTGTTGCTGCAGGCCGACCGGATGCTCACGTCGGCGCGGTTCCCGACCGGCGTCGCGTGGCTGCACGGCATCGACGTCTACGTCACCCTGACGCAGGCCTGGCTCGCCGCCGACCGTCCAGAGCGAGCCTTGGCGGTGCTCGAGCCGCTGCTGTCGGCCGGGCAGCGGGCCGGCTGGTCGGCCGTGCTCGAGGCCTCGGGGGCGGTTGCCCTTGCCGGGAGAGCGGGTTCTACAGCAGCGTCGCCAGCCGCGCGGCCGCCCGGTGGTGACCGTCGCTCGGCACCGGGAGGTAGTCGACCGGCCGGCCGATCTCGTTCGCGATGAGCCTGGCGAGCTGCTCCGGCCCGGTCTGGTCGTAGTCGACGTGGCGCCCGGCGCGGTGCCGGTCGAGCCGATGCCGTACGTGGAACTCCTGCTCGAAGTGGTGTCGCAGCGGGACGTAAAGGAACGGGCGTCGGGAGGCAGTCAGCTCCATCGTGGTCGTGAGCCCGCCCTGAACCACGGCCAGGTCGCAGACGGACAGGTGCCGCCACAGGTCGTGCACGTAGCCGTGCAGCTCGAGCCCTGGGGGAGTCGCCCGCCCGCCGGTGAGGGAGCCCGGCTCGATCCGCGGGCCAGTCACGACGACCATGCGCAGGCCGGGTACAAGGCGGCTGGCCTCCGGGTAGGCCGCCATCACCCGGCGGAGCAGGTCGGTACCGACACCGGAACCTCCGACGGTGACGATGCATACCTGCTCGTCTGTGTGGTACCCGAGCTCTTCGCGAACGCCCGCCCGGTCCTGCTCCGGGATCGGCATGAACCCCGAGACGTACCCGGGGAACTCGTAGTGCTCCAGCGTCCACTCCCGGATGCTCGGCAGGCCCTCCCCAAGGCTGTCCGGGACGACGTCCTCAGGATCACCAACGAACAGTGACTGGTCGCGCAGGCGCGGTGTCCGTGCCACCAGCTCGACCATCTCGGCGTTGTAATCCCGGGTGAGCGCGGCCTCGTGCTCGCCGCCGTCGGCGAACGGCAGCCAGCCGACGAAGTCCGTGAGCCACACCAGGGCTGAGCGCTTCAGCTCGGGGTTCTCGTGCAGGAAGTGGTCGACGTCCCAGGCTTCGTCCGCCACCACGAGGTCGTACGCCTCCTGGCGCACGAGCTCGTCGAAGACCATGAAGTTGCTGACGAGGATCTCGTCCATCCGGCGGAGGGCCTGGAATGCGTGCAGGTCGTGCTCACCGCACTCGGACTCGACGTGCGCCGACTCGTTGGCCAGCCACGCTGACGCCGGGTGCACGTGCTCGCCGGCACGGGTCAGCACCTCCGTCACCGGGTGCTGCGCGAGCCACTCAACCTCGACGTCGGGCCGGATCTCGCGCAGCGCCTGGGCGATCGCCAGGTCGCGGCGCGCATGGCCCAGCCCGATGGGGGAGGACAGGAACAGGGCGCGCGGGCGTCTCCTGGCCGCGACCCGCCAGCGCCCCGAGGGCACCGCTGGTGCCACCGACGCGGAGGTCGACGGCACGACCTGGTTGAGGAAGTCGAGGAGCAGGTGGTTGACGACCACGGGATGCCGGGCCTGCGGCAGGTGCCCGGCGCCCTCGAGGGTGATCAGCCGTCCATCAGTGAGCTCGACGAGATGGCTGCTCCGATAGGCCGGTTGGCACAGGTCTCCGTCACCATGGATCGCCAGCACGGGGCACCGGACCATGCGCAGGAGCGCCTCGGTGCCTGCCCTGTCGGTGACGGACAGTGGGCCCTCGCCGTTGGCGATCATCACCGGTGCGGTCGTCTCAAGCCCCCACTCGACCGCGTCCTCCCACTGCTTGGACGAGTGGGCCTCGCTGAGCAGTTCACCGAAGAAGAACTCGAGGTAGCCGCGGTAGTCGTGCAGCCAGTAGTGCTTGTTGTCCTTCGCCCAGCCCTCGTCGGTATCGAGCTCGTCTTCCCACGAGTACTCGGTATGCCAGGGCCAGGAGTCGCCTAGGTACGGCGCCCATGTGGCGATCGAGACGATCCCGGCCACCCGGTCGGGTTGCTCTGCGGCGACCTTGAAAGCCGTCCAGGAGCTGGTGCACAGACCGACGAACAGGGCCCGCTCGACGCCTACTGCCTCCATCACGGCCAGCGTGTCGCCGACGCGGTCTGTGTCGGAGTAGGCAGCGGCGTCCTCGGGCCGGTCCGACCGGCCGTTGCCGCGCGGGTCGATCGTGACCACTCGCGCATGCCTGGCCAGGAACGGGATCTGCGCCTTCCAGATTCGTGAGTGGCTCACGGTGTCAACAGCCGGAAGCACCACGGTGCGTGGTCCGGCGCCGTACACGTCGTAGGCGACCTTGACGCCGTCACGTTCGACGAAGCTCTCGATGTCCGGGTATCTCGCTCGCATGTCGCCACCCTCTTCGGAGCCATTGCAGCGCGATCGCAACGGCACTGCAACCCCCCGCCGCAGAGTGGCCCGCATCCCGCACACCACGACCCCGGTCGTGGCCGACTCCTGGAGGGCACGATGGCAGTAGACATGGACAAGCTGATGGATTTCCTCGGCACGTTCGTCGGGGATCTCGGCGCGACGATCTCGGCCGGTTCCGTCATCCTCGGCGACCGGCTCGGGCTCTACCGTGCCCTGGCCGAGGAGGCTGCGACGCCCGAGCAACTGGCGGCTCGCACCGGCACCGACGCGAGGTACGTGACCGAGTGGCTGCGCGGCCAGGCGGCCGGCGGCTATGTGATGTACGACGCCAAGACGCAGACGTTCGCCCTTACGGAGGAGCAGGCCTTCGCGCTGACCGACCCGGACGGCGCGGTGTTCGTCCCCGGTGCGTTCCAGCTCGCGCTCGGCGCCCTCAAGGCCGGGCCACGGATCGAGGAGGCCTTCCGCAGCGGCGCCGGCATGGGCTGGCACGAGCATGACGCCGACGTCTTTGGCGGCTGCGAACGGTTCTTCCGCCCCGGCTACATCGCCAACCTGGTCCCGGCCTGGATCCCTGCCCTCGAGGGCGTCGAGGACAAGCTGCGTACGGGAGCGCGGGTGGCTGACATCGGCTGTGGCCACGGCGCCTCGACGGTCCTGCTGGCGCTGGCGTACCCGAGCTCGACGTTCGTCGGGTCGGACTACCACCGGGGATCGATCGACGAGGCCCGAAAGCGGGCTGCCGATGCCGGTGTGGCTGATCGCGTGACGTTCGAGGTCGCGACCGCACAGTCCTTTGCCGGCACGGGATTCGACCTGGTGGCGACGTTCGACTGCCTGCACGACATGGGCGACCCGGTGGGTGCGGCCCGGCACATACGTGAGTCCCTCGCCCCGGACGGCACGTGGCTGGTCGTCGAGCCGTTCGCCGAGGACGAGGTCGCGGACAACCTCAACCCGGTCGGGCGGGTGTACTACTCGTTCTCGACCATGCTCTGCGTACCCAATGCCCTGTCGCAGGACGGCGGCCACTCGCTCGGCGCTCAGGCAGGCGAGTCGGCCATCCAACGCGTGTCGTCGGAGGCTGGGTTCACCCGGTTCCGCCGGGCCGCGCAGACGCCGTTCAACCTGGTGTTCGAGGCTCGTCCCTAGACGGACGACGGCGCCGGCAGCGCTGGCTGGGCTGGCTGGGCTGGCTGGGCTGGCTGTGCCGGCTCTGCGCCGCTCGCGGACGTGCTCTGGGGCAGTCGCACCTCGAAGCGGCAACCACCGTCGACGTTGCGTACGCCGATCGCACCGTCGTGGGCCTCGACGATGCCGCGGGCGATGGCCAGGCCGAGGCCGGCGCCACCGTCGGGGCCAGGGGTACGTGCCGGCTGGCCGCGCCACGCGACTTCGAACAGATGGGGGAGGTCGTCCTCCGGGATCCCGCCGCAGGCGTCGGTGACCGCGAGGACGGCCTCCCCGTGGTCGCTGTGCACCGACACGTCGACCACACCGTCGGCCGGCGTGTGCCGGATCGCGTTGACGACAAGGTTGCCCAGGGCGCGATGCAGCTCGCGCTCGTCGGCGCTGACG
>JANMWN010000150.1:0-1900 GCA_031394045.1 Sporichthyaceae bacterium | reverse complement strand
ATCACCCTCAAGAACGGCAAAGCAATCTGGCACCCACCACCACGACCCGAACCACTACCAGTCGAGCCACCGCACACGCCGCCCTGACCTACTGAAGCCGCTCAGGTGATGCGACGCTGTTCCAGGAAAAGCTTGTTGATGTGGTCGGGCTGTACCTGAACCCGCCGGGCCGGCGAGCACGATGACCCACGACTACAAGCGGAACCGGACCACCGATGTGTCCGCAGCGATGACATCGCCGCATGCCAGATCAATTCTGGCGACGGAGCACTAGGCCGATCGGCTACATGTCGATGCGGCTGCGGTCGAGGGCACTGGCGCCCTCGACGATGAACTCCTTGCGCGGCCCGACGTCCCCGCCCATGAGCAGGTCGAACATCGCCTCGGCCGCGGAGGCGTCGGACATCCGCACCCGGCGCAGCGTCCGGTGCCGGGGGTCCATGGTGGTCTCGCGCAGCTGCCCCGAGTCCATCTCGCCGAGGCCCTTGTAGCGCTGGATCGGCTCCTTGATCCGCCGGCCCTTTCGCTCGAGGTCGGTCAGCGTGCGCCGCATCTCGGCGTCCGAGTAGGTGTAGATGTACTCGTTCTTCTTGCCGCCCGCGTTGATCACCTCGATCCGGTGCAGCGGAGGCACCGCCGCATAGACCCGGCCGGCCTCGAGCAGCGGGCGCATGGCGCGATAGATCAACGTCAGCAGGAGGGTACGGATGTGGGCACCGTCGACGTCGGCGTCCGTCATCAGGATCACCTTGCCGTAGCGCGCGATGTCGAGGTCGAACGTACGCCCCGAGCCGGCGCCGATGACCTGGATGATCGACGCGCACTCGGTGTTGCGGAGCATGTCCGAGGGCGAGGCCTTCTGGACGTTGAGGATCTTGCCGCGGATCGGCAGCAGCGCCTGGAACTCCGAGTCGCGGGCCACCTTCGCGGTGCCGAGGGCGCTGTCGCCCTCGACGATGAACAGCTCGCTGCGGGCGACGTCGTCGGACCGGCAGTCCGCGAGCTTGGCCGGCAGCGACGAGGTCTCCAGCGCGTTCTTGCGACGCTGCAGCTCCTTGTGCTGGCGGGCCGCGACCCGGGTACGCGCGGCGGAGGCGACCTTGTCCAGGATCGTCCGCGCCGTCTGCTTGTCGCCGCGCTTGGTCGAGGTGAGGTACGCGGTGAGCTCCTTGGCCACGACGTGGCCCACGATCCGGGTGGCCGCGGCCGTACCGAGGACCTCCTTGGTCTGGCCCTCGAACTGCGGCTCCGCCAGCCGTACGGTCACCACCGCCGTGAGGCCCTCGAGCACGTCGTCCTTGACCACGTCGTCCTCGCCGACGCGCAGCACCCGGGCGGCCCGCAGCTGCTCGTTGAGCGTCTTGGTCAGGGCTCGCTCGAACCCGTTCACGTGGGTGCCGCCCTTGGGTGTGGCGATGATGTTGACGAAGGACCGGGCGACCACGTCGTAGCCGGTGCCCCAGCGCAGCGCCACGTCCACGCCCAGCTCGCGCTCGACCTCCTGAGGCGTCAGGTGGCCCTGCTCGTCGAGCACCGGGACCGTCTCGCGGAAGTGCCCGACGCCCTTGAGCCGCAGCACGTCGCACAGCCCCTGGTCGGGCGCGAGGTAGTCGCAGTACTCCGAGATGCCGCCGGAGAAGTGGAAGGTCTGCTCCGCCCCGTCCGGACCTTCGCCAACGGAGGCGCCGACCCGCTGGTCCCGCACGACCAGCGTCAGGCCGGGGACCAGGAAGGCGGTCTGGCGGGCCCGGTCGTGCAGCTCCTCGAGCGAGAGCGCGGCCTCCTTGAGGAAGACCTGGGTGTCGGCCCACCAGCGCACCCGCGTGCCCGTGACCTTGCGGGCGACCTTGCCGACCACGCGCAGCCCGGACGCCTCCGTGAACCGGTCGCCAGGTCCGTC
>JANMWN010000148.1:0-7518 GCA_031394045.1 Sporichthyaceae bacterium | reverse complement strand
AACGGTGGCTCGGGCGCGGACCCGCGACCCGAGCCGCCGAGCTCGCTGACCACCCGCAGCGCCCGCCAGGCGGGGACCTTGTCCTGCTTGCCCTTGACCGTCAGGGCCTCGACCGGCGCGAACGCGATCGCCTCCGCCGAGGCGCGGTAGGTGCGCTCGCCGACCAGCACCCACCCGGGCTCCGCGGCCGACTGGATCCGCGAGGCCGTGTTGACCATGTCGCCGGCGACCAGTCCCTGCCCCACCGCCCCGAGCGCTGCCACCGCTTCACCGGTCTGGACGCCTGCGCGTGCCTGCAGGGGTACGCCGAGCCGGATCCCGAGGGCTGCGACGCGGTCGACGATGTCGAGGGCCGAACGTACGGCTCGCTCGGCGTCGTCCTCGTAGGCCACCGGGGTGCCCCAGACCGCCATGACCGCGTCGCCGATGAACTTCTCGACCACACCACCGTGGCGGACGACCGCCTCCGACACGGCCTCGAAGTACTCGCTCAGCAGGGCCCGGACGTCCTCGGGGTCACGCCCCTCGGCCATCGAGGTCGAGCCCACCAGGTCGGCGAACAGGACGGAGACGAGGCGGCGCTCGGTGCGGTTGGCGTCCGTGGGTGCCGGGTTCTCGCTCGGCGCGCGGGCTGAAGGGACGTCATCAGCCATGGGGGTGCCGCACTCGCCGCAGAACTTGTCGTCCGGTGCGTTGGCGGCGCCGCACTCTGCGCAGGCCAGCAACAACCGCAGGCCGCACTCGCGGCAGAACTTGCGGCCCGGTTCGTTGTCCGTCGCACAGCCGGAGCAGATCACCGGCACCACCTTCCGATGGCGCCGAATCTATCGGTCGGAGGCCCGTCTGTTGAGTGGTTCCGACGCCGCGATTAGTACGGCGACGATGGGCAGCACCGTGCCGAAGATCGTGATCAGGTGCAGGCCCTGCCCGGCGACCGGGAAGAAGGCGTCCAGCACGAGGGCTCCGAGCACCTGACCGGCGACGGTGGCCAGGCTCACCAGCAGCACGCTGACCACCCGGATCGACGCGGCGACGACTGAGACGAAGGCGACGCCCATCGGGCCGCCGGCGTACAGCCACCACGTGCCCGGCAGCGGACACATCGGGTGCCCAGCGCCCATCAGCACCAGGACGACGACCAGCAGACCCAGGGTGCCGGCGACGAAGTTCAGCCAGGTGGCCACGACGGTCGAGCCGATCGCCTTCCCGTTCCGACCGTTGTATGTCGACTGAACCGCCACGGCGACCCCGCCGGCGATGCAGAAGAGCAGGAGGGGGGAGAGGGCGCTGGGGCCGGACCGGCCGAGCACCGACAGCGCGACCGCAGCGAGGGTGAGCGCGGCCGCGAACGCGCGCCTCGGTGTAACCGGCGCCGGCCCGGCCGGACCGAGGCCGAGCTGGTCGATGCCCAGGCTCCCGCCGGTCTGGCCGGCCACGACGGCCACCGTGAACACCGCGACGCCGAGGGTCGGCACACTGGCCGCCTGCGACAGGATCAGCAGGGCTCCGCCGAGCCCGGCCAGGCACTGCCACGCGGGCAGGGTGCCGTCGGCCACAACCCGGCGAAGGACGCCGAGCCGGTGGCGCTCGGATGGCCGCAGGGCGATCCAGACCGTGACGAAGAGCAGCCCGACGGTGAAGTTGACCAGGGCGGCCTGCGCGCCGCCGCTGAGGCCACCACCGAGCCGGACAGCTAGGTCGCCGTTCGTCCGCGCCTGGATCGCGACGAGGGCTCCCATGGTGAACAGCGCGGCGACGGCGATCACGTCGCGGGCAGGTCTCGACGTCACGCTGCGGCCGCCACCGGGACACCGTACAGACGCCGGCCCCTAGCGCTATCTTCATGGCCACACAATGACCAGCCCCAAGAAGACGGCCGTGTCCCCAGCGCCGCACCCTGCCGCGAAGGTCGCCGACGCCCACGACCTGATCCGGGTGCATGGCGCGCGGGTGAACAACCTCAAGGACGTCAGCCTCGAAATCCCGAAGCGCCGGCTGACGGTGTTCACCGGGATCTCCGGGTCAGGCAAGAGCTCACTGGTGTTCGGCACCATCGCCGCGGAGTCGCAGCGGCTGATCAACGAGACGTACAGCGCTTTCGTGCAGGGCTTCATGCCGACGCTGTCCCGGCCCGAGGTCGACGTGCTCGAAGGGCTGACGACCGCGATCATCGTCGACCAGGAACCGATGGGTGCCGACGCCCGCTCGACCGTCGGCACGGCCACCGACACGAACGCGATGCTGCGCATCCTGTTCAGCCGGCTCGGTCGGCCGCACATCGGGGGGCCGTCCGCCTACGCGTTCAACGTGCCCTCGGTACGGGCCAGTGGTGCGATCACCGTCGAGCGCGGTGCCCGTACGGCGGTGAGGAAGACGTTCACCCGCACCGGCGGCATGTGCCCGCGCTGCGAGGGGCGCGGCTCGGTCACCGACTTCGACCGGTCGGCGCTGTACGACAAGACCAAGTCGCTCAACGAGGGTGCGCTCACGGTCCCCGGCTACAGCATGGACGGCTGGTACGGCCGGATCTTCACCGGCTGCGGCTTCTTCGACCCGGACAAGCCGATCAGCAAGTACACCAAGCGAGAGCTGGACGACCTGCTCTACAAGGAGCCCACGAAGATCAAGGTCGAGGGCATCAACCTCACGTACGAGGGCCTGATTCCGAAGATCCAGAAGACGTTCCTGGCCAAGGACATCGACTCGCTGCAGCCGCACGTACGCGCGTTCGTGGACCGGGCGATCACCTTCACCATCTGTCCCGAGTGCGCGGGCACCCGGCTGAGCGAGGGTGCGCGGGGATCCAAGATCAAGGGCGTCGGCATCGCGGACGCGTGCCACATGCAGATCAGCGAGCTGGCCGAGTGGGTTGGCGGGCTGGCGGAACCGTCCGTCGCGCCGCTGCTGGCGGCGCTGCGGCACTCGCTGGACGCGTTCGTGGAGATCGGCCTTGGGTACCTCTCGCTCGATCGGCCGTCAGGGACGCTGTCGGGCGGGGAGGCCCAGCGGATCAAGATGATCCGGCACCTCGGGTCGTCGCTGACCGATGTGACGTACGTCTTCGACGAGCCGACCATCGGCCTCCACCCGCACGACATCCAGCGGATGAACGAGCTGTTGCTGCAGCTACGCGACAAGGGCAACACCGTGCTCGTCGTGGAGCACAAGCCGGAGACCATCTCTATCGCCGACCATGTCGTTGACCTGGGTCCCGGTGCGGGTACGGCCGGCGGCACCGTCTGCTTCGAGGGGACGTACGACGGGCTGCGGGCCAGCGACACCATCACCGGCCGTCACCTCGACGACCGGGCCAGGCTCAAGGATTCAGTACGGGTGGCGACCGGCAAGCTCGCGATCCGGGGAGCTTCGGCGAACAACCTGCGCGACGTGGACGTCGACATCCCGCTCGGGGTGCTCGTCGTCATCACCGGCGTCGCCGGCTCCGGCAAGAGCTCGCTGATCGGGAGCTCGGTGTCGGGGCGGGACGGGGTGGTGTCCGTCGACCAGACCACGATCCGTGGCTCCCGGCGCAGCAACCCGGCGACGTACACCGGGCTGCTCGACCATGTACGGAAGGCCTTTGCCAAGGCGAACGGCGTCAAGCCCGCGTTGTTCAGTGCCAACTCCGAGGGCGCCTGCCCCACCTGCAACGGGGCCGGCGTGATCTACACCGACCTGGCGATGATGGCTGGCGTCAGCTCGGTCTGCGACGAGTGCGAGGGGCGACGGTTCCAGGCGGCAGTGCTCGACTACCGGCTCGGCGGGCTCAACATCGCCGAGGTGCTCGACCTGCCTGTCGACGAGGCTGCCGCCTTCTTCAGCGCCTGGGAGGCGGAGACGCCGGCTGCTGGCAAGATCCTCGAGCGGCTGACGGATGTCGGGGTCGGCTACCTGCGGCTCGGCCAGCCGTTGGCCACGCTGTCC
Organism: Sporichthyaceae bacterium; assembly: GCA_031394045.1. GTDB lineage: Bacteria > Actinomycetota > Actinomycetes > Prado026 > Prado026 > JANYIP01. The sequence continues at coordinate 3,594 of JANMWN010000148.1, read as the reverse complement.
GGTGGCGAGCGGCAGCGGCTCAAGCTGGCCACGCACCTGGCTGAGAAGGGCGGCATCTACGTCCTCGACGAGCCGACCACGGGGCTGCACCTCGCCGATGTGGAGCGGATGCTCGGCCTCCTCGATGGGCTGGTCGACGGAGGGAAGTCGGTCATCGTCATCGAGCACCACCAGGCCGTGATGGCGCACGCCGACTGGATCATCGACCTCGGCCCTGGCGCCGGCCACGACGGCGGACGGATCGTCTTCCAGGGCACACCCGCGGACCTCATCGCCGATCGCGCCACCCTCACCGGCCAGCACCTCGCGGGGTATGTACGTACCTGACCGAGGCGCCCGGCCTGAGAGGTCCGAGGCCTAGTCCGGCGGTCTGGACCAGTACGCGGTGATCAGCGCGACCGCTTCTTCTAGGGTCATGGATGCGACCTGGTGCTCGTTCAGGCCAACGGTGTGGATCAGCTGGTAGACCAGGCCAGCCGGGAGGGCATGCCCCGGAAGCTCTGCTGCCAGACCCGGCCGTGGCGGTTTGATGGCCTTGTTGATGCACTGCCAGAACTCGGTCTCAGTGACGCACAGTTGTCCGCGCAGGATGGCTGACCACAGGCTTGGGCCATAGCGATCGTTGTTGGCCGGCCGCGATATTCGAGTCCGGAGGATCTCGCCCGACGCGAGCGTGAGTTCGTAGGTCAGGTGGTGGCGGACGGTGCCACCGCGCGCATTGCTGACCTCGGTCCACCCCTCAGCGTCGCAGAACTTCTTATGCTGACGACGAGATGGTGCCCCCTTCACGAGGTAGCGACACCCGGCGGTGCTGCGGCCAGGAGCCAGCTCCGCAGCTCGTCGTCGCTGGCCAGCTCGACGATCTCCACCAAGTCCCAGTTGTCTCGATGGTTGGGGGCGTCCAGTAGCCGGTCGTTCCAGTCCTCGGCGTACTCGCGAAGCGCGTCGATCAGGTCGGCGATTGCCGCCTCAAGAGTCGGACCGTCGCCAGAGACAGGCAGTCCAGGCAGCAAGGCTGCCCAGCCGCCGCCCTCGGCGACCACCATCGCCCGAGACGGACGAAGCCGCATCAGCTGGGCAGCCAACCGCCCCGCATCAACGACAGCGAACCGTTCTGCGTCGCGTCGCACCGTGGTGACCCGTCCAGACTGCGCACTGTCGAACACTGCGCGCAGGTGCGTGCGCGTCTCGGTGAAGGAGTCGAAGTGCCGGGCCATCGGAGGTCCTTTGCTGGGGGAGCAAACATGCTCCCCGAGGAGGCCAGGTACGTCAAGTACGTCAAGTACGTACTTGCATGGCTGGACGTGGACTGTTTCGAGTCGGACTGGCTAGAATAGTAGCCATGCCCACGACATCACTTGCCGATGCGAAAAACCGGCTGAGCGAGATCATCCAATCAGCGCAGGACACGCACGAACGATTCGTGATCACCAAGAACGGTCGTCCCGCGGTGGTGCTGATCGCTGTCGATGATCTCGAGTCACTCGAAGAGACGCTCGACATCCTCAGCGACCCTGAGCTATTGGCGCAGATCCGCGCGGCGCAGGCCGAGGCTGCCCGCGGGGAGTTCGCCACGGAAGCCCAGCTTCGCGCGGATCTGGCTACACGGCGAGCTCGCCGGTGATCTTTGGGATCCGTCCCACTCCATCTGCGCGACGCGACCTTGACCGACTTCCGGAAGCTGTAGCCGCCGCCGTTCTCGAGTTCTTGTACGGGGCGTTGGCCGAGAACCCGCATCGAGTGGGCAAGCCGCTGCTCGGCAAGTTGTCCGGCCTGCACAGTGCGCGCCGTGGGCAGTATCGCGTCATCTACGAGGTCGACGACGAGGTGGTGACCGTGACGGTCATCAAGATCGCGCACCGGGGCGACGCCTACCGTTGACGACAGACCCTGGTTGCCGGCTCCGCACTTCTGTGTCACTGTTGGTGACATGGAATTAGTCGGGGTACGCCGGTACCGGATGGGGCAGCGCGCCGAGGCGGCTGCGGAGACAGGGGAGCGGATCCTCGACGCGGCGGTCGCGGTGTTCTGGGAGCGTCCGTCCGACGACATCTCGCTGGACGAGGTGGCCGCCCGCGCGGGGGTGTCGGTCCGGACCGTGATCCGTCGCTTCGGCGGCAAGGAGGGTCTGCTCGCCGCGGGGGTGGCGTACGAGCTGCAACGCACCCGCAACGAGCGCGACCAGGCACCCGTCGGGGACACCGTCGGCGCGGTTGCCGTCCTGGTCGAGCACTACGAGGCGATGGGGGACCGGGTGCTCAAGCTGCTCGCCGAGGAGGCTCGAGTACCAGCGCTGCTCGAGATCGTCGCTGCCGGGCGAGCCCTGCACAGGGACTGGTGCGTGAAGGCCTTCGCCCCCGCGTTGGCAGGGCTGAGCGGGGTCGAACGCAAGCGTCGGCTGGCGCAGCTCGTGGCGGTCTGCGACGTGCACGTATGGACGCTGCTGAGGCACGACGCCGGCCTCAGTCGGCGTCAGACCGAGCTGGCGCTCGTCGAGCTGCTGAACCCGATGACGGAGGAGTCCTGATGGCCCGTGTCCTGGCGTACACATCGCCCGCCCGTGGACACCTGTACCCGCTCACGCCGATCCTCGACGAGCTGCGCCGACGGGGCCACGAGATCAGCGTCCGCACGCTTGACTCGCAGGTGTCGCTGATGGCCGGCCGAGACTTCAGGGCAGCTGCGATCAGCCCTCAGGTTGAGGCGATCCAGCTGCAGGACTGGCGGGCCCGCAACCCGCCGAAGGCGCTCGGCGCGGCGGTGGAGGGCTTCTGCGCCCGAGCCGAGTTCGACGCGGCCGACCTGCGGGACGCCATCCGCGACGAGCGGCCCGATGCGGTCCTCGTGGACATCAACGCGTGGGGCGCGCTGGCGGCGGCCGAGCAGTGGGGCGGTCCCTGGGCGACGTTCTGCCCGTACCCGCTAGCGCTGCGCTCTCCGCAGGTTCCGCCGTACGGACCTGGGCTATCGCCCGCACGCGGCCCGCTGGGGCGTACCCGTGACACGTTGCTGCGGCCGCTGGTGATGGGTGCGATGGAGAAGAAGATTTTGGCACCGCTCAACATCGTGCGCGCCGCCCTGGACCTGACTGCGCTCGGGCACGCCGACGAGATGTTCCGCCGACCACCGTTGCTGCTCTACCTGACGGCCGAGCCGTTCGAGTACCCGCGCACCGACTGGCCCGGCAACGTGGTGATGGTCGGTCCGTGCGAGTGGGAGCCGGCAGCTGAGGCCCCTGAATGGTTGGCAGCCATCGACCGACCTATCGTGCTGGTGACGACATCGTCGGAGTTCCAGGACGACGGTCGCCTGGTCAAGGCGGCGCTCGAGGCGCTGGCCGACGGACCCTTCCACGTCGTCGCGACGGTGCCATCCGGTGATCCAGCCGACTACGTCATCCCCGACAACGCCCACGTCGAGCGCTTCCTCCCGCACGGTCTTCTGCTCGACCGGGCGGTCTGTGCGATCACCCACGGCGGGATGGGCAGCACCCAGAAGGCGCTGGCGCGTGGCGTACCCGTCTGTGCGGTGCCGTTCGGACGCGACCAGCTGGAGGTCGCCCGCCGGGTCCAGGTCTCCGGTGCAGGTACGCGA
>JANMWN010000126.1:0-4353 GCA_031394045.1 Sporichthyaceae bacterium | reverse complement strand
GTGGCCGACGCCCTTCTGCCGGGTGATCCGGCCCACGAACAGGACGTACGGCCGGGCCGGGTCGATGCCGAGCCGGGTGAGCACATCGGTGCCCAGGTCCGGCTGGTACAGCTCGGTGTCGATGCCGTTGCGTACGACGTGGACGCGGGCGGGGTCCAGATCTGGGTAGCAGTCGAGCACGTCGGCCCGCATGCCGTCGCTGACCGCGATCACCCCGTCGGCAGCGAGGTACGCCGAGCGCTCGATCCAGGACGAGACCCGGTAGCCGCCGCCGAGCTGCTCGAGCTTCCAGGGCCGTCGGGGCTCGAGCGAGTGCGCCGTGACCACGTGCGGGATGCCGTGCAGGAGGCCGGCCAGGTGCCCGCCGAGGTTGGCGTACCAGGTGTGCGAGTGGACCACGTCGACCTCGGCGGCGGCCGCGGCCATGGCCAGGTCGACCCCGAGGGTCTGCAGCGAGAAGTTGGCGTCGGCCAGCTGCGGGAACGGCTCGAACGCGTTCGCCCCCTCCCGCTGGGCGCCGAAGCAGGAGACCTCGACGTCAGCCAGGCGGCGCAGCTCGCGCACCAGGAAGTCGACATGGACGCCGGCCCCGCCGTAGACATCCGGGGGGAACTCTCGGGTCAGGATTCCAACGCGCACGCCCCCACCCTAGGGTGAGCCCATGGCGAGCCGCAGGCGTGTACTCGGGATTGTTCTGGCGGGTGGTGAGGGCAAGCGGTTGATGCCCCTGACGGCCGACCGCGCCAAACCGGCTGTTCCGTTCGGCGGGCAGTACCGTCTGGTCGACTTCGTCCTGTCCAACCTGGTCAACGCGGGCTACCTGCGGCTGTGCGTGCTGACCCAGTACAAGTCGCACTCGCTGGACCGGCACATCACCACCACCTGGCGGATGTCGACGCTGCTGGGCAACTACGTCACCCCCGTACCCGCGCAGCAGCGGCTCGGCCCGCGCTGGTTCACCGGCAGCGCCGACGCGATCTTCCAGAGCCTGAACCTCGTGTACGACGACCAGCCCGACTACGTCGTCGTCTTCGGCGCCGACCACGTCTACCGGATGGACCCCTCGCAGATGGTCGAGGCGCACATCGCCTCCGGCGCCGGCGTCACCGTCGCGGGCATCCGGGTGCCCAAGGCGCAGGCGTCGGGCTTCGGCATCATCGAGACCGAGGAGAACGGCGTCGACATCAAGGCCTTCCTCGAGAAGCCGGCCGATCCGCCGACCGTCCCCGGTGACCCGACCACCTGCTTCGCGTCGATGGGCAACTACGTCTTCTCGACCGACGTGCTCATCGAAGCCCTCAAGATCGACTCGAGCGACGAGGGTTCCGTGCACGACATGGGCGGCGACATCATCCCGATGATGACCAGGCTCGGCGCCGCCAAGGTCTACGACTTCGCCGAGAACGACGTACCCGGGGCGACCGACCGCGACCGTGGCTACTGGCGCGACGTCGGGACCCTCGACTCGTATCACGACGCGCACATGGACCTGGTGTCCGTGCACCCGATCTTCAACCTGTACAACCGGCAGTGGCCGATCCTGTCGCACATGGGCGCGTGGCCCCCGGCGAAGTTCGTCGAGGGCGGCGAGGCGCACGAGTCGATCGTCGGCGCCGGCACGATCGTCTCCGGTGGGCTCGTCGACCACTCGGTGGTGGCCTTCGACGTACGCATCGGTCACGGCGCCGAGGTCTCCGACTCGGTCCTGCTCCCCGGGTGCACGGTCGGGCGCGGGGCGATCGTCCGCCGGGCCATCCTGGACAAGGGCGTGGTCGTGCCCGACGGTGCCACTATCGGCGTCGACCTGGGGCGCGACGCCGACCTCTACACGATCTCCGACAGCGGGGTTGCCGTGCTCGGCAAGAACACCCGCGCCGTCCTCTAGGAGCTGGTGCCGGTGACTCGACGTCGGCGGGTGCTCGCCTGGCTCTCGACGCCACGTGGTGCCGCGCTTGCCGTGTGGGCAGTCGCTTTCACGTGGTACCTCGAGTTCGACGGGGTCCCCCTCGACCGGTGGACGCAGACGCTCTGGATCCTGCTGGCGCTCTTCGCCGCCAACGTCGGACGGCCGTGGCGCAGCCAGGTACGCATCCTGTTCGACTGGTTGCCGTTCGTCGGCTTCCTCTATGTCTACGACCTCAGCCGCGGCGTCGCCGACAAGCTGGGCATGCCGGTGCACGTCACCCAGCCACTGGCGGCGGAGAAGTGGCTGTTCAACGGGACCGTGCCGACGTCGTTCCTGCAGGACCGCTTCTACGACCCGGCCACGATCCACTGGTACGACACCGTCGTCTCACTCGTGTACTTCTCGCACTTCTTCGTCGTGTGGATCGTCGCGGCCGTCCTCTACATCCGTTCGCGCGACGCGTGGGTGCCCTGGGCCCGGCGGATCCTGATGCTGTCGTACGCGGGGCTGGTGACCTACGTCCTGTACCCGGCGGCGCCGCCCTGGTACGCCGCCAACAGCGGGCTGATCCCCGGCGTGGATCGGATCGCGACACGAGGCTGGGACAACCTCGGACTGCACGGTGCCGGGGCGATCATCACGCGCGGGCAGGCGCAGGCCAACCTCGTCGCGGCCATCCCTTCGCTGCACGCGGCGTTCACCGCCATGCTCACCGCCTTCGTGTGGCCCAAGCTCGGCAAGGTCGGGCGGGTGCTCATGGTCATCTACACGCTGGCCATGGCCGTCTCGCTGGTCTACGGCGGCGAGCACTACGTCGTTGACGTCTTGATCGGCTACCTCTACGTCGTGATCGTCCTGGTGCTGGCGAGCTGGTGGGAGCGGCGCAAGGAGCGTCGTCAGCCGGCCCGGCTGGACGGCGGGGACGCGCGCGGCGCCAGCGGCATCGACGCAGATCTGAGGACAACGGCGACAGTTGTAGGTGCTAGATCAAACGAGATGACAGGTGAAGCGGGGCGGATAGCGTTGCGGACGTGTCCGCCACTCTGATCGCCAAGGGAATCGCTGCCGGGCACGGCGACCGTTCGCTGTTCGCAGGCCTCGACCTGGTCGTGGCACCCGGTGACGTCGTGGGCCTGGTCGGTGCCAACGGGGCCGGCAAGTCGACGCTGCTGTGCATCCTCGCGGGGCAGCTGGCCGCCGAGGCGGGCGAGGTGCGGCTCAGCCCCGCGTCGGCCGCCGTCGGCCACCTGCCGCAGGAGCACGACCGACGTGCTGGCGAGAGCGTCCGCGCCTTCTTGTCCCGGCGTACCGGGGTGGCTGCTGCCCAGGTCGAGATGGATGAGGCCGCCGAGGCCCTGTCGCTGTCCGCCGATGCGGGCGACCGCTACGCCGACGCGCTCGAGCGGTGGCTCGCCCTCGGCGGCGCCGACCTCGACGAGCGAGCAGACGTGGTGGCGGCCGAGCTCGGCCTCGCCGTCGACCTCGACCAGCCCATGACGGCGCTGTCCGGTGGGCAGGCGGCGCGGGTCGGGCTGGCGGCGCTGCTGCTCAGCCGGTACGACATCTTCCTGCTCGACGAGCCCACCAACGACCTCGACCTCGACGGCCTGGAGCGGCTCGAGCGGTTCGTCTCCGGGCTGCGTACCGGCGTGGTGCTGGTCAGCCACGACCGCGAGTTCCTGGCGCGTACCGTCACCCGCGTCGTCGAGCTCGACCTCGCGCAGCATCAGGTCAACGTCTACGGCGGCGGGTACGCGGCCTATCTCGAGGAGCGCGAGGTGGCCCGCCGGCACGCGCGCGAGGCGTACGACGACTACGCCGACGTGCGGTCCGGGCTGGAGGAGCGCGGGCGTACCCAGCGGGCGTGGATGGAGAAGGGCGTCAAGAACGCGCGCCGCAAGGCTCCCGACAACGACAAGATCGGCCGCAAGTTCCGGTCCGAGGCGTCCGAGAAGCAGGCCGCCAAGGCACGGCAGACCGAGCGGCTGATCGAGCGGTTGGACGTCGTCGACGAGCCGCGCAAGGAGTGGGAGCTGCGGATGGAGATCGCCGCGGCGCCGCGCGCAGGTGCGGTCGTGGCGGTGCTCCGGTCCGCCGTCGTCGAGCGCGGCGACTTCCGGCTCGGACCCGTGGACCTGCAGGTCGACTGGGCCGACCGGATCGCCGTCACCGGGGCCAACGGTTCCGGCAAGTCGACGTTGCTGGCGGCGCTGCTGGGGCGGCTCCCGCTGACGTCGGGTTCGGCGTCGCTCGGGCCGGGGGTGGTCGTCGGTGAGGTCGACCAGGTGCGTGGGCTGTTCCTCGGGGACGAGCCGCTGCAGGTCGCGTTCGGCGCTGCTGTCCCAGACCTGGCGACGGCGCAGGTACGTACCCTGCTCGCGAAGTTCGGGCTCAAGGCTGCCCACGTCGTACGTCCGGCTGCCACCTTGTCGCCGGGGGAACGGACC
>JANMWN010000057.1:0-21064 GCA_031394045.1 Sporichthyaceae bacterium | reverse complement strand
CAAAGCGGTCCCCCGGGCATCGACCTCAGCGATCGCCTTCAGCTTCCCCGACGCCAGCATCGACGACGCGGTCTGATAGCTGCGCAACAGCTCGAGGGTCTGATCGTTGGCCAGCTTCCACAACGGGACCTGGTTCAACCGCCCCAGCAGATCGGTCACCTGCGCGAGCAACGCGACAGCGTCCTCGGGCTCGCAGGTGATCGACATACCAAGATCGTACGAGAGACCACTGACACAACCCTGTTGCCAGCCCCCAAAATCCTGACGCCACACGCACGCGGACCGAAAAGTTGTTGGCTACGACCAGGAATCTTCGGCGAGCAGCTCGTCGGCGCGGTCCGGATCGGCCAGTACAGCGGCCAGCAGCAGCCGTGCGTCCCATCGCCCGGCCGACCAGGCGAGCCCCCGCGCGAGACCATCCAGCGTCGATGCGTGCACGGTTCCGTCGTCGTCGACCCACCACTCGCAGTCCACGCCGGACACCACGAGCTCGCCGTGCTCGACGTACGTTGCAGCGACATCGGGCAGCACCCTCACGGCCACGTCAGGGACAGCGAGCAGCACCCCCGCACCGCCCGGCCCAGCTCCGGCGGTCTCCACACCCGCGCGCAGCAACGGGAGTTCCATCGGCGAGTCAGCGACCTCAGCGACCGAGGTGACGACACCGATGGCTCGTAGGAAGGCCGCGTCCAGCCCGAGGTCCGGCGCCTCGTCCATCAGCCCGGCGAGGGCAGCGCCGGTACCGGCAGCGCGCAGCTCGTCCGGCCGTCGCCCCCCGAGGACCGGGTGGGTACGCAACCACCACGCCGTGTAGGACGGCACCTCGACCGACCGCCCGTCGGAGCGCACCACCCGCAGCGGGTCGATCACGGCCGCCCGCAACGCCGGGTCGGCCGCCAGCAGGGCCAGCGCGGCCGGCCAGCGAGTGTCGGCCACCAGGTCGAGGTCGCGGACAGCCAGGTACGACGGCATCGACGGCGGCATCGAGCCACCTGCACCCATCGCGTCGCCGGCGCCGCCAACGCCGCCCATGCCCGCCGCACCACCATCGGCCAGGTCCTCGAGCAGCTCCTCGAGCCATCCGTCCTCAGCATCGAGGTCGTGATCACAGCTGTCGGGGTCGACGGCGACATCGTCCTCGCGTACCAGGGCAAAGGTCGCCAGCGCCCCCACCGCGGCCAGCACGTCCGCCCCCCAACGGTCGACCCAGCCGGAGTCGACGACGCCGAGCGAACCGGGGGCGACGACCGACGCCAGCGGCGCGCCCGGCAGCAACAGCTCCCCCGCCGGGACCCACTCGCCGTCGTTGTCCGGGAGGGCCAGCGCGCCCAACCACTCGAGCTCGCCCGGCTCGACGCCAGCGGCGAGAACGAGCTCAAGGACAGCAGTGGCAACGACTTCTGGGTCATCGGCCTCGATCGACTGCTCCACCGCGGCACGTACGCCCGTGTCGTCGAGCAACGCCCGCGGCTCGGCCACGACGGCACCGAGCCGCTCGAGCAACGGGTGTGCAGCCTCGGCATCGGCCACGCGCAGACCCAGCGCGACCAGCGAAGATGCCAGCCCTGCGTCGGCGCCCACGACCACCGAGCGAGGACCGCGGACGAGACGCCCGTCGGCGAGCGGCACCGGCAGGCCGCGCAACGCCTCCAGCTCGGCCCCGTCCAACGACGCGTAGAGGTCGGCCCACCACCGCGCCGGCCGGGCGAGGGCCGCGAGGTCGTCGACCAGGTCGGCCAGCCGGGTACGGCGTACCCCAAGGACGTCCAGCTCGCGCCGCCGGGCCCACTCGGCCGGCAGCAGGCCAGGGACAACGTCGGCGAGGACGTCGTGGGCGGCATCGGGGAGCCCGTCGACGGCGACCGCCTCGTCCGGGCGGAGCCCACCGGCCAGGACCGGCGCCTCACGCAGCCGCGAGGTGATCGCGAGCCGGAGCTCGGCGTCGAGCGGTCCGGCGGCCATCGGCCCGGGCACGAGCTCGAGCACCTCGCCAGGAGCAGACGCACCGTCGGCCACCTCGCGCACGAGGTCGACATAGGCGGCAGCCGCGCGATCGACGAGGAAGTCGCGCAGCGGTCCGGGGGCGACGTGCCGGCGCGAGGTGTCGAGCGGGAACGAGGCGAGCAGCAGGACCGGCAGGTCGAGCGGTTCGTCGGTGGGGGTGGGTGCGTGGACGACAGCGGGTACGCCGTCCGGTCGCGGCTGGGCCCAGCGCACCGACCAGGACGTGACCCGGCGCTCCTCGGTGGGCCGGTCCGCGAGCAGGTCCGGGTCGACCCGTCCCGAGCGCTCGACCAGGCGTACGTCCAGGTCGGCCGCCCGCAGAACCCGCGCAGGCGCCCCCGCCCCGTCGTCGACGACGACCTCAGCCAGCGCCGGGAGCATCAGCAGCACCCCAGCGTCGACCTCGGCGAGCAGCCGGCGAACCAGCTCGATCGCCCCCGCGTCGCGCAGCGGCAGCAGCACGCTGGTGTCGTACCCCTCGCGCGGCTCTGCTGCCCCAGCCGGCTCTGCCGGCTCGAGCTCGAACGGCAGCCGCAGCACTGGTACGTGGCTGTCGCGGCGGACCAGCTCGTCGGTGAGCGCGGGTACGGCGGTCGCGGCCGCGAGGGTCAGGGCCCGGCTCCACCGAACACCCGCCCGTACCCCCGCCGACATCGAGACGACAGCGGGGTCGTCGGTGACGGCCAGGACCGCGGCGAACCCGACGCCGTAGCGGCCCACGGTCGCCGCGGTGTCGTCGTCCCGCTTGGCCGATGCACGCAACGTCGACAAGGCCTCGACCCCGGTCGCGTCCAGCGGCGCTCCGGTGTTGGACGCGACTAGTACGTCCCCCTCGAGACTGAGCAGCAGGCGGCCGGGCACACCAGCCCGGGTCGCGGCATCGGCCGCGTTCTGGGCTAGCTCGACGAGCAGCCGGTCGCGGTAGCCGGTGAGGGCGAAGTCCTCCTCGGCGTTGGCGTCCTCACGGAACCGGGCCGGGGCCGCGGCCCAGCCGTCGAGCACCCGGCGGCGGATGCCCGCGGCGCCGAACGGGTCGGCCGCAGGGACCGGCGGCTCGGACGGCTCCGAGGGCACCGCAGACTCAGCCGTGGCCGAGCTCGTCGTACCCGACCGAGTCCAGCACCGGAGCGGTCATGGCGGACAACGAAAGCACGGGCGCGGCCTCGCTGTGGGCGCCGCAGCCATGGTCGAACGTGACGACATGGCCGTCGCTCGGCGAGCTCTCGTTGGCGCAGACCCCGAATGCCTGGCCGAGCAGCCCGCCCAGGTGCAGGACGAAGCCACAGGTCCCGCAGTGCCCAGGCGCCGACTCGGCGAGCGGTACGTGCGGCCCGCCGGCGCCGTTGACCCAGCGGTCGGCAGCGTCGTCCATACCGATCAGCGACAGGACCCGGGCCCGGCCAAGGCCCAGCTCCCAGGCCGCCTCACGGACGTCGAGCGAGGCCTCCGAGTCACCCGTTCGCGCCTCGAAGCCGCCGGTGTAGCCCGGCTCAAGCCGGTCGTCGTCGGGGTCGATCGGCAGCAGGTCGCCGGGGCCGAGGTCGCCGGGCAGCAGCCGTTCGGAGTACGGCACCCAGGCAGGCGCGAGAAGGGCGCCACCACCAGGCAGCAGGCACACCTCGTCAACCGTGACGACCTTGGAGCGCGAGGCTCGCACGACCGTGACGGACCATTCCCAGCCGGCGTACGCAGGAGTCAGTGCGACGAACGAGTGCGTGGCTAGGCGCTCGTCCTCGGCGACGCAAGCGAGGTGGTCGCCGACGCCGTCGGGGCCGGCCAGCTCGACAGCAGCGGCGCGGGCCAGGTCGCCGGCCTCCGCGCAGGCCTTGTCGAGCACGGGCGTACGCCGAAGCGTCTCCACAGTCATGTCTCAGCCCTCGAGGTCGTCGGCGACAGCGCGCAGGAGTGAGGCGACCTTGCGGCCGTCGCCCGACGACGGGTGCTTGCCCCGCCGAAGGTCGTTGCCCACGCTGTCGAGCAGCTTGATCAGGTCCTCGACGATGACGGCCATGTCGTCGACGGGCTTGCGGGCGGCCTTGGCCGCGGCCTCGGCGACGCTGGGTACGGGGTCGAGCAGCCGCAGCGAAAGAGCCTGCTCGCCACGCTTGCCCTCGGCCACGCCGAACTCCACCCGGGCTCCGGGCTTGAGCGCGGTGACCCCTGCGGGCAGCGCGGACAGGTGGACGAAGACCTCGCCGCCGTCGTCACGGGAGAGGAAGCCGAAGCCCTTGTCCACGTCGTACCACTTCACCTTGCCGGTTGGCACGGCAGACCCCGCTCACTCGTCGTTGGTCGCTCATTGGTCGCTCATTGGTCGCTTGTCGGTCGTGCTGTCGAGACAGCAGCCCCAGGGTAGTCGCGCAGCCGGTCCCGCCCCAACGCATCCGGCCGCGGCGGCGTCAGCGCCAGCGCTCGGGCTCGGCCAGCAGCTCGTTCATGGCCCCGGACCGGAAGCCGCGGTGATCGACCTCGACCGCCGCGAAGCCGGCCGTGCGCACGGGGTCCAGCAGCTCCGGGCGCCGGCTCACCTCGTCGACCAGCGCGGCATCGACCTCGACCCTGGCCAGCTCGCCGAGGTCGCGTACCCGCAGGTCGCTCACGGGCAGGCCGGCCGCGGCCAGGGTCTCGCGCAGCCCACGCTCGGCCTGCTCGACGCGGGCCAGCCGGTCGCGGGTGATCTCGATGCCGAAGGCGATGCGGCTGGACAGGCAGGCGGCGGCCGGCTTGTCCCACGTAGTCAGCCCCCACTGGTGGGAGGCCCGTCGTACCTGTGCCTTGGTCAGTCCCGCGTCCAGCAGCGGCGTGACCGCACCCCGCTCGGCGGCGGCGCGCATGCCGGGGCGGAACCCGATCACGGCGTCGTCCGCGTTGGTGCCGGTGGCCACGTGGCCGACGGCCAGGGTGTCGGCGACCGGACGCAGGACGTCGAGCAGCTCGGCCTTGCAGAAGTAGCAGCGGTCGCCCGCGTTGGTCGTGTAGCCCTCGACCGTGAGCTCGTACGTGTTGGGCAGCACGTGGCGTACGCCCAGGCCGGAGGCGAACGCGCGCGCCTCGGCGAGCTCGGTACCGGGCAGCGCGGACGACACGGCGGTGGCCGCGACCACGTGATAGGGGCCGAGCGCGCGTACGGCTGCCGCCAGCAGGAACGCGGAGTCGGCGCCGCCGGAGAACGCCACGACCACCGAGCCCAGCCCGACCAGCAGCCGGTCGAGGTCGGCCAGGCGCAGCGCGAGCAGGTGCCCCTCGAACCAGTCGGGGAACTGCGCGAGGTCGGCCAGGACGACGTCGGCCCCGGCAGCCCGCAGCTCGTCGGCGGTGGTCGCCCCGGTCGCCACACCGACGGCGACGACCCCGGCGGCCACGGCTGCGCGCACGTCCGCCTCGTGGTCGCCGACGTACACGTGGGCGGCATGCTCGAGAAGTGCTGCCGTCTTGCCCTCGCCCCAGGCCCAGCCGACCAGGGCGTCCGCCTCGACGCCCAGGTGGTCCAGGTGGAGCCGGGCGTTGGGGGCGTACTTGCCGGTGATCACCACGGCTCGGCCACCAGCGGCGCGGACGGCGCGCACCGACTCGGCTGCGCCCGGGAACAGCACCGACACCGGGACCGCGTGCTCGGGGTAAAGCGCGCGGAAACGGTCCCCCGCCGCCGCCACCTGGTCGGCGGGGAACCAGAGGGCGAGCTCGTCGTCCAACGGCGGGCCGAGCCGGCTCACCGCCGCTTCGCTGTCGATGAAGACCCCGGTCTCGGCCGACAGAACGTCGTAGACCACCCGGATCCCCGGCCGGCTGTCGACGAGCGTCATGTCGAGGTCGAAGCCGACGACGATAGGAGTCACCCGGCCAGCGTACGGTGCCGCTCATGAAGCGCATCGGTCTGATCGGCGGCCTCGGGTGGCCCTCGACGGAGATCTACCACCGGCTGATCAACGAGGACGTGGGAAGGCGGCTGGGCGGCTCGCACTCCGCCAGGCTGGTGATCTGGTCCGAGGACTTCGAGCACATCGCGGCGCTGCAGCGGGCCGGCGACTGGACGGAGGCCGGTCGGATCCTGGCGGGTGGCGCGCAGGCGCTCGAGCGGGCCGGCGCCGACCTGATCGCCATCACCGCCAACACCATGCACCTGGTGGCCGACGACGTACGAGCCGCCGTGGACGTCCCGCTGGTGCACCTGATCGAGGTGGCCGCCGACGCCGCGAGCGCGGCGGGGCTGCACACCCTCGGCCTGCTCGGCACCCGCTACACGATGGCCTCGCGGCTGTACCCGGACGTGTGCGAGCCCCGCGGCGTGGCGGTGGTCGTACCCGACGAGGTCGACCAGGCCAGCGTCCACGCCCTCATCTACGACGAGCTGACCCACGGGCGGGTACCGGTCGCAGCGAGGTACGAGATGGCCGACGTCGCGGAGCGCCTGGTCGAGGCCGGCGCCGACGGGGTGGTCCTGGGCTGCAGCGAGCTGGGCCTCGTGCTCGCGCCCGGGTCGCTGTCCGTGCCCGTGCTGGACGCCACCGCCCTGCACGCCCGCGCGATCGTCGACGCCGCCCTCGAGTCCCGTTGATCATGCGAAGACCTATGGCGTGCGGTGTTTCCAGCAGCACGTAAAGTAGATCGGATGACCGCCCGTAGCCTGGCCGACGCCCTGCGCGCCGCCAGCGACGACGCTCTCGCCGAGCTGCTGGGTGCCCGTCCCGAGCTGCTCTCGCCGGTGCCGTCCGACCTCGGCCAGCTCGCGGCGCGGGCCACCGGAGCGCCTTCGGTGGCCAGGGCGCTGGACCGCCTCGACCGCTGGACCCTCAACGTGCTCGAGGCCGCGTGCATCGCGGCCGACCGGACCCCCGGGGAGCCGATCAGCTACGCCGACCTGCGCGGCATGCTCGCGGCCGCGGACGAGCCCGACGTACGCCGGGCCGTCGACCGGCTCCTGACCCTGGCCCTGCTTTGGGGCGACGACGACGGCCTCAACGTCGTCATCGGCGCCCGCGAGGTGGTGGGCACCCAGCCGGCCGGCCTCGGCCCGCCCCTCCAGGTCCTGCTCGGCGCGGTCTCGCCGTGGGTGATGCTGGCGATGCTCGACGACCTCGACCTGCCTGCGGCCGCCAACACGGGCGAGGCGATCGACCACCTGGTCGCGTACGTCAACGACAGCGACCGCCTCGACGCCGAGCTGGCGACCGCACCCCGCGAAGCCTTGGCCCTGCTCGAGAAGCTGGCCTGGGGACCGCCGTCGGGAGGCGTCGAGCGAGCCGACCGCGAGGTACGCACAGCGACCGCGAGCACGCCCGTGGAGTGGTTGCTGGCCCGTGCCCTTCTGGTCGCCAGCGACCCGCGCACGGTCGCGCTCCCGCGCGAGGTGGGCCTGCACCTGCGTCGCGGACAGGCCTTCGCGCACCCCCAGCCGACCGCACCCGCCGTCGTGGTGGCCGGCGTGCGTGACCGGGTGGACCCGACCGCCGGTGCCCAGGCCTTCTCGTTCGTACGCGCGACCGAGGAGCTGCTCGAGGCCTGGGGCCTGGACAGCCCGCCGCTGCTCAAGGCCGGCGGCCTCGGCGTACGCGAGCTGCGCAGGGCCGCGGCCCTCCTCGACGTGGAGGAGTGGGAGACCGCCCTGGTGATCGAGACGGCCTACGTCGCCGGGCTGCTCGGGCCGAGCGGCGAGATCGACGACGGCTGGCTGCCCACACCGGCCTACGACCTGTGGCGCTCGACGCCGCCAGAGGAGCGCTGGGCCACCCTGGCCAGCGCCTGGCTGCGCACCACGCGGTCCGCTGGGCTGGTCGGCAGCCGCGACGACCGCGACCGGGTAGCCGCGACGCTGGGCCCGGACCTCGACCGCACGCTGGCCCCCGAGGTGCGCGGAGGCGTGCTCACCGTGCTCGCGGACGCGCCCCCCGGGGCCGCCCTGGACGCCGCCGAGATCGAGGCGGTCCTGCACTGGACGCGCCCGCGCAGACCCGCCGGTCTACGTCGCGCCCTCGTCGAGTGGACCCTGCGCGAGGCCGAACGTCTCGGCGTGGCCGGCCAGGGCGCGCTGTCCGGCCCGGGCCGGGCCCTGCTGCGCGGCGAGGCAGACGATGCAGCAGACGCGCTGGCACCGCTGCTCCCCGACCCGCTCGACCACGTCCTGCTGCAGGCCGACCTCACCGCGGTCGCGCCGGGGCCGCTGGTCTCCGACCTCGCCCAGGCACTGGCCCTGATGGCGGACATCGAGTCCACCGGTGGCGCCACGGTCTACCGGTTCACCGAGAGCTCGGTACGCCGCGCCCTGGACGCCGGGCGCAGCGCCGATGACCTGCACTCGTTGCTGGCCAAGCACTCCACGACCCAGGTACCCCAGCCGCTGACGTACCTCGTCGACGACATGGCGCGCCGGCACGGGCGGATCCGGGTGGGCGCCGCAGCGTCGTACATCCGCTGCGACGACGAGTCGGTGCTGTCCGAGCTCCTGGTCGACAAGCGCGCCGCCGAGCTGCGCCTTCGCCGGCTGGCGCCCACGGTGCTGATCGCCCAGGCTTCGGGCGAGCTGGTGCTGGAGCGGATGCGCAGCTTCGGTCTGGCCCCCGCGGCCGAGTCCGCCGACGGCGCGGTGCTCGTACGCCGGCCGGACTCCAGGCGTACCCAGTCCCGGCAACGGCCGCCCCGGCTGGCCACCGAGCTCGCCGCACCCTCGGCCAAGCTGCGGGCCGCCGCCGTCCGTGCCCTGCGTGCCGGTGACCGGGCCACCCATGCCCCACGCGGGCGCACCGTGGCCGGCATGGCGGGCGCCGGCGTGCTCCCCCGTACCGCCGCGGCCCAGACGCTGGCCCTGCTGCAGGCGGCGCTCGAGCACGGCGCCGCCGTCTGGATCGGGTACGTCGACCAGCACGGCTCCGTCACCGAGCGGGTGGTCGACCCGATCCGGCTCGAGGGCGGCTACCTCACCGGCTACGACCACCGCTACGAAGAGGTCCGTACCTTCGCCGTGCACCGGATCACCGGTGTCGCGACGCTCGAGGCGGGCGACAGCGAATTCGGCGACGTGAGCGAGAATGGGAACTTCGACCTCGACCCGCGCACCACCGAAGTCAGGGGCCCTGCGTGACCGACGGACCGCTCATCGTCCAGTCCGACAAGACCCTGCTCCTCGAGGTCGACCACGAGCTCGCCCACGAGTGCCGCCTGGCCATCGCGCCGTTCGCCGAGCTCGAGCGGGCCCCCGAGCACGTGCACACCTACCGGCTCACACCGCTCGGGCTCTGGAACGCCAGGGCAGCCGGGCACGACGCGGAGCAGGTCGTCGACACGCTGCTGCGGTACAGCCGCTATGCCGTTCCGCACGCACTGCTCGTCGACGTGGCCGACACAATGGGGCGCTACGGCCGGCTCAAGCTGATGAACCACCCGGCGCACGGCCTCGTGCTCGAGTCGACCGACCGCGCGGTGCTCGAAGAAGTGTTGCGCTCCAAGAAGATCCAGCCCCTGATGGGCGCCCGGCTCGACGAGATGACGGTGGCCGTCCACCCGTCCGAGCGCGGCCACCTCAAGCAGGTGCTGCTCAAGATCGGCTGGCCGGCCGAGGACCTGGCCGGCTACGTCGACGGCGAGGCGCACCCGATCGCGCTGGTCGAGGAGGGCTGGTCGCTGCGGGCGTACCAGCGCGACGCGGCGGACAACTTCTGGGCCGGCGGCTCCGGTGTCGTGGTGCTCCCCTGCGGCGCCGGCAAGACCATCGTCGGTGCTGCGGCGATGGCCAGGGCCCAGGCGACGACGCTGATCCTGGTCACCAACACGGTCTCGGCGCGGCAGTGGAAGTCCGAGCTGCTCAAGCGGACCACGCTGACCGAGGAGGAGATCGGCGAGTATTCGGGCGCCCGCAAGGAGATTCGCCCCGTCACCATCGCGACGTACCAGGTGATGACGACGCGTCGCAAGGGTGTCTACGCCCACCTCGAGCTGTTCGACGAGCGCGACTGGGGCCTGATCATCTACGACGAGGTCCACCTGCTGCCGGCCCCGATCTTCCGGTTCACCGCGGACATCCAGTCCCGGCGCCGGCTCGGTCTGACCGCGACGCTCGTACGCGAGGACGGGCACGAGGGCGAGGTGTTCTCGCTGATCGGCCCCAAGCGCTACGACGCCCCGTGGAAGGACATCGAGGCGCAGGGTTACATCGCGCCGGCCGACTGCGTCGAGGTACGCGTGACCCTGTCCGACCACGAGCGGATGGCCTACGCGACCGCCGAGCCCGAGGAGCGCTACCGCCTCTGCGCCACGGCCGCGTCCAAGACCCGCGTGATCGAGCGGCTGGTCGAGCGCCACATCGGGGCCCAGACATTGGTCATCGGACAGTACCTCGACCAGCTCGACGACCTGGGCGAGCGCCTCGGCGTACCCGTGATCAAGGGCGAGACGACCGTGCGCGAGCGCGAGCGGCTGTTCGAGGCCTTCCGTACCGGCGAGGTCCACACGCTCGTGGTGTCCAAGGTGGCGAACTTCTCCATCGACCTGCCCGAGGCGTCGGTGGCCATCCAGGTGTCGGGGTCGTTCGGCTCGCGGCAGGAGGAGGCGCAGCGGCTGGGCCGGATCCTGCGGCCCAAGGCCAACGGCGGCACCGCCCGGTTCTACGCCGTCATCGCCAGGGACACCGTCGACCAGGACTTCGCCGCCCACCGGCAGCGCTTCCTCGCCGAGCAGGGCTATGCGTACCGCATCGTCGACGCCGACGACGTGATGGCCGACGGCGAGGTCTGACCCCTCCTGCTGGCCCCCTTCACCGGCTCAGTTGGCTGATACCGGTGCTGCTTGGCCGGCCTACGGGCCAACTTGCACCGGTTTCAGCCAACCGGAGGACCCGCCAGGCGACGCGGCTCCATAGGGTCAGCGGATGGACCTGTTCGCCGCGTGGACCCGGGTCGCGCTGGCCGTCGGCGCGAGGGGCGACGTCGCCGGTGCCGGGGCGCGGCTGCTCGGGGCGTACGGGTCACCTGAGCGCGCGTACCACGACCTGCGGCACCTGACGGAAGTGCTCGAACGCGTCGACGAGCTCGCCGCTGCGGCCGCCGACCCGGACCTGGTCCGGCTCGCCGCCTGGTTCCACGACGCCGTGTACGACACCTCACCCGACCGCGCGGCTGGGTCGGACGCTGGCGGGTCGGACGCGGGCACCGAGGAGCTCAGCGCGCAGCTCGCGGAGCGGGCGCTGCTGGCGTTACGCGTCGACCCCGACGCGGCCGAAGAGGTGGCGCGGCTGGTACGGCTGACGGCCGAGCACGACCCGGACCCGTTCGATGCCAACGGTTGCGTGCTCTGCGACGCCGACCTCGCCGTGCTGGCCCGCGACCCGGCGGGGTACGCCCAATACGTCGCAGCCGTCCGACGCGAATACGCGCATGTGCCGGACGAGCTGTTCCGGCGAGGACGGGCGGCGATCCTGCGCGGTCTGCTGGTCCAGCCCGTGCTGTTCCGCACGCCGCTGGCCCACGATCGCTGGGAGGCGACGGCCAGGGCCAACGTCACCGCCGAGCTCCGCGACCTGCAGCCCTGACCCAGAAGGCCGCACTGGCCCACGAGCAGGGTCAGACCGGCGGCGGCACCCTGCCGTACCTGGCGGCCACGAACGCTGCCACCTCCGCCGACACGGCGGCCTCGTCCCAGCCCAACACCGGGGCGACCAGCCGGGCGGCAGCCTCGGCGACCGAGACGGCGCCGTCGCGGGTCTCGAGCGCCAGCCGGGTACGCCGTACCAGCACGTCGTCGAGGTGGCGGGCGTCCTCGTGCGTCGCTGCGTGGACGATCTCGGCGACGAGGTACGGCGCCTCAGGATGCAGCCGCTCGCCCAGCGAGGGATCGGCGGCGATCAGGTCGAGCAGCTCGCGGGTCAGCACGCCGTGCCGCTGCAGCAGGTGCTCCACCATCTCGAGCGGCAGGCCCGACTCCGCGGCCAGCTCCTCGCGCCGGGTCCACAGGTCCGCGTACCCGAGGGCGCCGGCCAGGGGCACGTGCTCGGTACGTGAGGGCGGCACCGGCTCGCGCAGCTCCTGCGCCACCGCGTCGATCGCGTCTGCGGCCATCACGCGGTACGTCGTGTACTTGCCGCCGGCGATGGTGACCAGTCCCGGTACGGGCCGCGAGACGAGGTGCTCGCGCGACAGCTTGCTGGTCTCGGCGTTCTCGCCCTCGGCGACCTCGGCGGCGACCAGCGGTCGGAGCCCCGCGTAGACCCCCACGATGTCGTCACGGGTGAGCGGCCGGGTCAGCCAGCGGGCCGCCTGCTCGAGCAGGTAATCGACATCGGCGGCGGTGGCGTGCGGCTCGCTCCGCTCCCCGTCCCAGGGCGTGTCGGTCGTGCCGACCAGCCAGTGCTGGCCCCAGGGCAGCAGGAACAGCACCGACGACGGCGTACGCGCGATCACCGCGGTGTGCAGGTCGATCGCCGACCGCGGCACGACCAGGTGGACGCCGATCGACGGGACGACCGGGGCGCTCGGCCCCCGACCCAGCCACTCGCCGACCTGCTCGCTCCAGACACCGGTCGCGGCCAGCACAGTCCGGGCCCGGATCGTCAGCTCCCGGCCGCTCTCGTGGTCGACGGCGGTGACACCGCACACCCGCTCCCCCGCGTCGGAGGTCTCGCGGAGCAGCCCCGTCACCTCGACCCTGGCTGCGACCACAGCACCACGGCTGGCCGCGGTACGGACGACCGCGAGGGTATGTCGGACGTCGTCGATCTGGGCGTCGTGGAAGCCGATCGCGCCGACCACGGTCTCGGAGTCCAGCGCGGGTGCGAGCCGGGCCACGGACTTACGGGACAGGTGCCGGTGACCCCGCAGCGCGGTGCCCTTGCGGGAGACCCGCGAGAGCGCGTCGTAGAGCGCCACACCGGCGCCGAGGTAGGGCCGCTCCCAGCCGCGGCGCGTCAGCGGCAGCAGGAAGGCCACCGGCCGGACCAGGTGCGGGGCCAGCCGCTCGAGCAGCAGCCCACGCTCGGCCAGCGCCTCGCGGACCAGCCCGAACTCCAGCTGCTCGAGGTAGCGCAGGCCGCCGTGCGCGAGCCGCGAGGACCGACTGCTGGTGCCGCTGGCCCAGTCGCGCATCTCGAGCAGCCCGACGGTCAGGCCGCGGGTGGCGGCGTCCAGAGCCGCGCCCGCACCGACAACGCCGCCGCCGATCACGAGGACGTCGAGCTCCTCGTTCACAAGCCTGGTCAACGACTCGGGTCGGTCCTCGGGACCCAGCCGGAAGCCGGTCATGTCAGCGGTGGGTGGTCGGCGTCACGGTGACCTCGACGCGCTGGAACTCCTTGAGCTCGGAGTATCCCGTGGTAGCCATGGACCGGCGCAGCGCACCGAACAGGTTCATCGTGCCGTCGGGCACCCGCGAGGGCCCCAGCAGGATCTCGACCAGCGATCCCGACGTGCCGACCTGGACCCGCTCGCCCCTGGGCAGCAACGGGTGGTGGACCTCGGAGCCCCAGTGCCAGCCACGGCCCGGCGCCTCGGTCGCCCTGGCCAGCGGCGAGCCCATCATCACGGCGTCGGCGCCGCAGGCGATCGCCTTGGCGATGTCGCCCGAGCGACCGACCCCGCCGTCGGCGATGACGTGCACGTACCGCCCGCCCGACTCGTCGAGGTAGTCGCGGCGCGCTGCAGCGACGTCCGCCACGGCCGACGCCATCGGTACCGCGACGCCGAGAACCGCGCGGGTGGTGTGGGCTGCGCCGCCGCCGAACCCGACGAGCACGCCGGCCGCACCGGTCCGCATCAGGTGCAGCGCCGCCTGGTACGTCGCCACCCCGCCGACCACCACGGGCACGTCGAGCTCGTAGATGAACTGCTTGAGGTTGAGCGGCTCCGACTGCCCGGAAACGTGCTCGGCGCTCACGGTCGTGCCGCGGATGACGAACAGGTCAACGCCCGCGTCGACGACGGTCTTGGCGTACTGCGCGGTGCGCCCTGGCGAGAGCGCGGCGCCGACCGTGACGCCGGCCTCGCGGACCTCGCGGACGACCTTGGCGATCAGCTCGGGGTCGATCGGGGCGGAGTACAGCTCCTGCATCCGGGCGGTGACCCGCTCGTCGGGCAGCGTCGCGATCTCGGCCAGCAGCGGCTCCGGGTCGGCGTACCTGGTCCACAGCCCCTCGAGGTTGAGCACCCCCACGCCGCCGAGCCGCCCGATCGCGATGGCCGTCGCAGGCGACACGACGGAGTCCATGGGGGCGGCCAGCAGCGGCAGCTCGAACCGGTACGCGTCGATCTGCCAGGCGATCGAGACCTCTTGCGGGTCACGGGTACGCCGGCTCGGCACGATCGCGATGTCGTCGAAGGCGTACGCCTCACGCCCGCGCTTGCCCCGGCCGATCTCGATCTCGCTCATGCCGACGATCCTCCCAGACTCCGGGCGCAGGCACGCACCGGAGCAACGCTCACCGCGAGGAGTAGTTGGGCGCCTCGATCGTCATCTGGACGTCGTGCGGGTGGCTCTCCTTGAGCCCGGCGGGCGTGATCCGGATCAGCTTGCCGCCGGACTGGAGGTCAGCCACGGTGGCCGCCCCGGCGAAGCCCATCCCCGCGCGCAGGCCGCCGACGAGCTGGTGCGCGACCGCCGCGAGCGGGCCGCGGTAGGGCACCTGGCCCTCGATCCCCTGCGGCACCAGCTTGTCGTCGGCAAGCACGTCCTCCTGCGAGTACCGGTCCTTGCTGTACGACTTGGAGCCGTCGCGGGACTGCATCGCACCGAGCGAACCCATGCCGCGATAGGCCTTGTACTGCTTGCCGTTGATGAACATCAACTCGCCGGGCGACTCGCCGCAGCCGGCCAGCAGCGAGCCGAGCATGACGGTGTCGGCGCCGGCCACGAGCGCCTTGGCGATGTCGCCGGAGTACTGCAGGCCACCGTCGCCGATCACGGGTACGCCGGCCGGCTTGCAGGCCAGCGAGGCGTCGTAGATGGCGGTGACCTGGGGTACGCCGACGCCGGCCACGACCCGCGTGGTGCAGATCGAGCCCGGACCGACGCCAACCTTGACGCCGTCGGCGCCCGCGTCGACCAGCGCCTGCGCACCCTCGCGGGTACCGATGTTCCCGCCGACGATGTCGATCTCGGTGTCGCGCTTGAGCCGGGCCACCATCTCGATGACCGCACGCGAGTGCCCGTGCGCGGTGTCGACGATGATCAGGTCGGCGCCGGCGTCCACGAGGGTGCGGGCCCGCTTGTAGGACTCCTCGCCGACCCCGACGGCCGCGCCGACGACCAGCCGTCCGTCAGCATCCTTGGTGGCCAACGGGTACTGGTCGGACTTCACGAAGTCCTTGACGGTGATCAGGCCGGTGAGCCGGCCGTTCGGGTCGACGAGCGGCAGCTTCTCGATCTTGTGCTGGGCCAGCAGAGCGAACGCGTCGTCCGCGGAGATCCCCACCGGACCGGTGACCAACGGCATCGGCGTCATCACGTCGCGGACCAGCCGGGAGTGGTCGGACTCGAAGCGCATGTCCCGGTTGGTCACGATGCCGACCAGGACGCCGGTGCCGTCGACCACGGGGGCGCCGGAGATGCGGTAGCGGGCGCACAGCCGGTCGACGTCGGCGAGGGTGTCGTTCGGGCTGCAGGTAGCCGGGTTGGTGACCATGCCGGCCTCTGAGCGCTTCACCAGGTCCACCTGGGCGGCCTGGTCCTCGATCGAGAGGTTGCGGTGCAGGATCCCCACGCCCCCCTCGCGGGCCATCGCGATCGCCATCCGCGCCTCGGTCACGGTGTCCATCGGCGAGGACACCAACGGGATGCGTACGCGGATGTTGCGGGTCAGCTGGGCGGAGGTGTCGACCTCGCCGGGGAGTACGTCGGACGCGGCGGGCAGCAGCAGCACGTCGTCGAAGGTGAGACCTACGCGGGCAAACGGGTCAGCGACTGCAGGTTCCATGCCTCATCGTACCGGCCTCTCAGCGGACCGCACCCATCGGCGCTATCGCACCAACGCCCATCGGCGCTATCGCACCAGTCCCCAGCGGAACCCCACCGCAACCGCGTGCGCCCGGTCTGCGGCACCCAGCTTGCGGAACAGCCGTCGCGCGTGCGTCTTGACGGTGTCCTCGGACAGGTAGAGCTCGCGGCCGATCTCTGCGTTGCTGCGGCCTCGGGACATGCCTGACAGCACCTGCAGCTCGCGCTCGGACAGCGCAGGGGGTTCGGTCTGACCGTCCCCGCGGCGGGCCGGCAGCGCGCTGGAGCGGCTGCGCCCGTTGAGCACCTGGACCAGCGTGGCCGACAGCTCCTCGCGGGAGGCGTCCTTGCGCACGTACCCGCGGGCCCCGTGGGCGACTGCTCGCGCCACCCCGTCGGTGTCCTCGGCCATCGTGAGCATGAGCACGGCAGCACCCGGGTGCACGGCCAGCAGCCGTCGAGTCGCCTCGACGCCACCGATGCCGGGCATGCGTACGTCGGCCAGGACCAGGTCCGGCCGCTCCACCGAGTAGCGCGCCAGCATCTCCTCGCCGCTCGCCGCAGCGCTCACCCGGTCGACGCCGGGCACGGTCGCCACCACTCGGCGCAACGACTCGCGCGCCAAGGGGGAGTCGTCACATACGCACACCGTTGCCACAGATGATGCTTCGGCACGTGGAGGGCCCGAGGTGAGCGTGAATCCAGATCAAACACTCGACCGGTCTCGCTGCCCTTGCTGCTGGCCGGACGCCGGTCAGCCTCCGAGCAGAGCGGCGACGTCCGGGCGGCCCAGCCAGTCGGCCCGTAGATTCTCCGGCAGGTCGTCGGCGATGGCGATCACGGTGCCGCGGGCACCGGCCAGGTTGCGGGCGCTCTCCTGCGGCAGCTCACCCTCCAGCAGCGCCCCGAGCACTGCGCGCGAGGGCCAGACCAGCGGGAGGCAGCCCAGCGACTCGGACAGGGTGGCCGCCCGGCGCAGCGTCGCCGCGGCCTCGGTCGGGTCGCCGCCCTGCACCTGGGCGACCCCGAGGAACAGCAGGCTCTTGGCCACGTGCCGAGGCGCGCCCGAGCCCTCGGCGAGGGTCACCGCGGTCTCGGCGGCCTTGGCTGCGGCCGCCGGGTCACCGGTGAGCAGCGCGACCTCGGCGCGTACCCAGAGCACGCGTACGCGCTGGCGCCACCAGTCCGAACGCCCCTCGAGCAGCGCGGTCGCCTGCTCGAGCCGGGTACGGGCAGTCGCCGCGTCGTCGAGTCCGACCGCGTCGGCTGCCAGCCCCAGCCGGGCGTCGAACAGCGCCTCGGCGGCGTCGCCAGCGAGCTCCTCGGCGTGCTCGTCGAGCGTGCGCGCCGCCGCGTGCCGGCCGAGCTGACGGTGCACGCTCGCGGCCGTCGACGCGGCCAGGGAGGCGAACAGCCGGCGGGCGGGATGGCCGACGGCGGCGCGGTCGGCCAACGGCTCCAGGACGGCCAGGGCGCTGCCGTACTTGCCGGCTGCGCCCAGCGCCACGCCCAGCAGCCAAGCGGCAGCGGTGGCCTCGTCGTCACGGTCCGAGGCATGCGCCACCTCGACGGCCTGCTGCAGCGGGGGAACCCCCGAGGCCGGCCGCCCGTGGAAGGCCGCGCGCTCCCCCGCGGCCAGCAACGTCGCGAGCTGGTCCGACACCGATCCTCCCTCGACGGGCGCGATGCCCTGTGCGGAGGCTACCGGAGCCTTAGCCCCCCACGGCCGCACGGATGATGGCAACGGCGTCCTCGAGGTCGGCCGCCTGGTCCACCCCCGCCGGCACACTGGTCCAGCCCGGGCCCCCGACGACCAGCTGCGCGGCCGGCCGCTGAGCCGGGATCGCCGTGAGCTGACCGAGGTCTCCCGTCGCCGGGAGCTGCGACCAGACGAACACGACGGCCGGGCCCCCACGGCGTACGGCGTCGGCCAGAGCAACCCGCGGCAGCCGGGCGCCGAGCACCAGGCTGGTGATGTGCTGCTCGGCCAAGGCGCCTGCGAGCGCGTGAAGGGGCAGCGTGTGCTGCTCCTCCTCAGCAGCCACGAGGAACACCGGCCGCACATTGACCGGACGGACGATCGGCGGCAGCTCGGCGTGCAGGGCACTGACCAGGACCTCGGAGAGCAGGTGCTCGACCTCCACGCCCTCGCCGGTTGCCTCCCACCGGCGCCCGACGCCGTCGAGCACCGGCAGCACGACGTCCTCCCACGTGCGTACGACGCCGTGCCGCCGCAGGGTGTCGCGCAGGATGCCCACCGACGTGGGTCCGTCCAGGGCCATCGCGGCACGGGCCAGCCCGCGGGCCGCGCGTGAGCTCGACGGCATCGCGATGACCCGGCCGCCGCCGGTCCGGCCGGGTTCCGCGTCGGCGCTCTCGGCAGCGTCCGCGATCGGGAGGCTCGGTACTGCCGAGGCGGCGGCCACCCGGGCGGCATCGGCCGGAGCAACTCCGGCGCGGGTCAGCCTGCGCATGGTCTCCAGCCGGGCAACGTCGCCCGGTCCGTACCTGCGATGGGCCCCTGAGGTGTGCTCGGTCGGGCCCAGCCCGTACCGGCGGTCCCACGTGCGCAGCGTGGCCGGTGCGACCCCGAGCCTGCGGGCCACCGCGGCCACGGTGAGCATCGCTTCTGGGAGCTCCGGAGTCGACTCGTCGACTCCTCCTACTCCCTCCATGTCTCACATTGTCGAACCGGTGCGGCCAGACCGCCACCGGGGCACTACGCGGCGCTTCCAGAAAGTCACTCCGGTCACGAGTTGACCAACTTATGAAGCGGTTGTAGCGTCACCTTCAGACGCACCATCCGAACCTCACCCGCCAGGAGCAACCGCCATGGCCGACATCTCACGGCTCCCCGGTCCGAACGCCGACCTGTGGGACTGGCAGCTCGTGTCAGCCTGCCGGGAGGCAGACCCTGACCTGTTCTTCCACCCCGAGGGCGAGCGCGGTCCGTCGCGCTCCAGCCGTGAAGCTGCCGCCAAGCAGGTGTGCGCCGCCTGCCCGGTGCTGCGGCAGTGCCGAGCGCACGCGCTGGCCGTCCGTGAGCCGTACGGCGTGTGGGGCGGGCTCTCCGAGGACGACCGCGAGGCCATCTACGCCACCGGTACCGGTACCCGCAGGGTCAGCTTCGCCGCCGTCAGCTGACGGACCCCGAACACGCAGCAGCCCGGCACCCCTTGAGGGGCCGGGCTTCTGTGCGTGCGGTACGGAGCTGCTGACCGCGTA
The DNA here is from genome assembly GCA_031394045.1 of Sporichthyaceae bacterium. Lineage (GTDB taxonomy): Bacteria > Actinomycetota > Actinomycetes > Prado026 > Prado026 > JANYIP01. The sequence continues at coordinate 1,927 of JANMWN010000057.1, read as the reverse complement.
CTGCTGAGCAGCGCCTTAGTGGCTGTGCCCGTGGCCGCCGCGCCCGTGGCCCGCCTCGGGCTCCTCGTCGGCCGGCTTCTCGACGACCAGGGTCTCGGTCGTCAGGAGCAGCGCCGCGATGGATGCGGCGTTCTGCAGGGCCGAGCGCGTGACCTTGACCGGGTCGATGACCCCAGCCGCGATCAGGTCGCCGTACTCGCCGGTCGCGGCGTTCAGGCCGTGACCGATGGGCAGGTCGGCGACCTTGGCGACGACGACGTAGCCCTCGAGCCCGGCGTTCTCGGCGATCCAGCGCAGCGGCTCGACGACCGACTTGCGGACGATGGCCACGCCGGTCGCCTCGTCGCCGGTGAGCCCGAGCCCACCGTCGAGGCTGGAGACCGCATGGACGAGAGCGGCGCCGCCGCCCTCGACGATGCCCTCCTCGATCGCGGCGCGGGTGGCCGAGATCGCGTCCTCGATGCGGTGCTTGCGCTCCTTGAGCTCGACCTCGGTGTGGGCGCCGACCTTGATGACGCAGACACCGCCGGCGAGCTTGGCGAGCCGCTCCTGCAGCTTCTCCTTGTCCCAGTCGGAGTCGCTGCGCTCGATCTCGCTGCGGATCTGGCCGACCCGGTCACTGACGGCTGCGGGGTCGCCGCCACCTTCGATGATCGTGGTGTCGTCCTTGGTGACGACGATCTTGCGAGCCTTGCCGAGCACCTCGAGGCCGACCTGGTCGAGCTTGAGCCCGACCTCGGGTGCGACGACCTGGGCGCCGGTCAGGACCGCAAGGTCCTCGAGCATGGCCTTGCGACGGTCACCGAAGGCCGGGGCCTTGACCGCGACACCGGTGAAAAGACCGCGGATCTTGTTGACCACCAGGGTCGAGAGCGCCTCGCCGTCGACGTCCTCGGCGATGATGAGCAGCGGCTTGCCGGCCTGGACGACCTTCTCCAGCAGGGGAAGCAAGTCCGAGACCGACGAGATCTTGCCCTGGTGGAGCAGCACGTACGGGTCCTCGAGCGAGGCCTCCATGCGCTCCGGGTCGGTGACCATGTACGGCGAGATGTAGCCCTTGTCGAACTGCATGCCCTCGGTGAACTCGAGCTCGACGCCGGTGGTGCTGGACTCGTCGACGGTGATGACGCCGTCCTTGCCCACCTTGTCGAACGCCTCGGCGATGAAGTCACCGATCTCGGCGTCCTGGGCGGAGATCGTCGCGACCGCGGCCATGTCGGCCTTGGTCTCGACCGGGCGGGCGGTCTCGATCAGCCGGTCGCTCATGGCTGCGACCGCAGCCTCGATGCCGCGCTTGATGTCCATCGGCGCGCCGCCGGCCGTCACGACCCGCAGGCCCTCGTGGACCATGGCCTGGGCCAGGACGGTCGCCGTCGTGGTGCCGTCACCGGCGACATCGTTGGTCTTGGTGGCGACCTCCTTGGCGAGCTGGGCGCCGAGGTTCTCGTACGGGTTGGTCAGCTCGATCTCACGAGCGATGGTCACGCCGTCGTTCGTGATCGTGGGCGCACCGAACTTCTTGTCGATGACGACATTGCGGCCCTTTGGGCCCAGCGTCACCTTGACTGCGTTGGCGAGAGCGTCGACGCCGCGCTGAAGGCTGCGGCGAGCGTCTTCGTCGAACTCGAGGATCTTGGCCATGGAGGCGGGTTTCCCTTTCACTACTGGGCTGAACAGCTCTTGGCGGTGCTACGGAGATCGCCCCGGCGCCCGGTCGATCTGGGCCGCCCGGGGCGATTCCGACGCAGTGCTGGCTGGTGCTGGGTGTGCTGGCGTGCTGGTTGGTTCAGCTCTCGCCGAGGACGGCGAGCACGTCGCGCGAGGAGAGGATGAGGTACTCCTCGCCGTTGTACTTGACCTCGGTGCCGCCGTACTTGCTGTAGATGACCTTCTCGCCGACCTGGATGTCGAGCGGGAGCCGCTGACC
>JANMWN010000045.1:0-1587 GCA_031394045.1 Sporichthyaceae bacterium | reverse complement strand
CGACATTCAATTCCTGGAGAACAAGGAACGGACGCAGGAGGAGTTCTTCCACACCTTCAACACGCTGCACAACGCCAATAAGCAGATCGTGATCAGTTCGGACCGCCCGCCCAAGCAGCTGTCGACGCTCGAGGACCGGCTGCGGACCCGCTTCGAGTGGGGCCTGATCACCGATGTGCAGCCACCCGACCTCGAGACCCGAATCGCAATTCTTCGCAAGAAGGCAGCGCAGGACCGCCTCGCGGCGCCCGCCGATGTGCTCGAGTTCATCGCCAGCAAGATCGCGACCAATATCCGCGAGCTGGAAGGTGCACTGATCCGGGTCACCGCGTTCGCGTCGCTGAACCGCCAGGTCGTCGATCTCTCACTCGCCGAGATCGTCCTGAAGGACCTCATCCCGGCCGAGGGCGGTCCGGAGATCACCGGTGCGACGATCATGGCCGCCACCGCGGAGTACTTCGGGCTGACCATGGAGGACCAGTGCGGGTCCTCCCGCAGCCGGGTCCTCGTCACCGGCCGGCAGATCGCGATGTATCTGTGCCGCGAGCTCACCGACCTGTCGCTGCCCAAGATCGGGCAGATGTTTGGTGGCCGTGATCACACCACCGTCATCCACGCCGATCGCAAGATCCGCGGCCAGATGGCCGAGCGACGGGCCACCTACAACCAGGTCGCCGAGTTGACCCAGCGGATCAAAACCCGGTCCAGGCAGTGAACCCGGTCACAGATTTGTTGCACAGCCTGGGGACAACCCTGTGGATGACGACGGCGAAACCGTGCGGAAACGGTGGACAGGAGATAGCCGGCGGCCGTCTGTCCACCGGTGTCCACCGAGACACGGGGTGGCCGTCCACATCTGGCACACACCCAGCCACACCTGCTGACCTGCAGCGACGCCACTTGTCCACAGCGATGCACGCCCTTACGACGACGACTGGAACTCTCCTCATCGACACCATCCTTGGGGTTCACCAACGCCCCAAGCTGTGGATGTCGTCCGCCCGCCCGCTAGCGTTCCGGGACGCCCACCGTGCGCGCGACATCTGTTCCAGGAGGCACCCGAGATGGAACTGAGAGTCGAGCGAGACGCGCTGGCGGACGCCGTCGTCTGGACGGCCCGTTCCCTCCCGGCCCGGCCACCGATGCAGGTGCTGCTCGGGCTGTTGCTCGAGGTCGGGTCCGAAGGTGGCCTGTCGGTGAGCGGGTTCGACTACGAGGTCTCCTCACGGATCACCGTCGATGTGAGCGCGGTCGAGGGCGGCCGGGTCCTCGTGCCCGGCCGGTTGCTCGCCGACATCGTCCGGGCGCTGCCGGCGCAGCCGGTCGACCTTCGGGTCGAGGGCAGTCGGGTTGTGCTGACCTGCGGTGCGGCCCGCTTCACGCTGCCGACCCTGCCGGTCGAGGACTACCCGGCCCTGCCCGCCATGCCGACGACGGCTGGGTCGCTGGAGAGCGACGTCTTCGCCGCCGCGGTCGCCCAGGTCGCCCTCGCCGCCGGACGGGACGACACGCTGCCGGTGCTCACCGGTGTCCGGATCGAGATCGATGGTGAACAACTCACGCTGGCCGCCACTGACCGTTACCGCC
>JANMWN010000031.1:0-10929 GCA_031394045.1 Sporichthyaceae bacterium | reverse complement strand
AAGGCTGGCCAGCCCGGCGCAGCGTAAAGCCCTCACCGTCCGCGACCAGGGCTGCTCCCGGCCGCGGTGTGATACCCCACCGGCGTGGACCCAGGCCCACCACGTGACCTGGTGGGACCACGGCGGCCAGACCAACGTCTCGGACATGACGCTGGTCTGTGATCACTGCCACGACCTGGTCCACCACCACGGCTGGACCATCACCATGACCAACGGCCAACCCCAATGGCACCCACCACCCGACCAACCACCCGGCGAGCCACCAGAGGAGGAACCACCAGAAGAGATCCCATGACGGGCGGGCCTACTCCGGCGGGCGTTCCCAGACGGAGATGTGACTCAAGCTGTCGCTGGTGAACGGCGCGCGGCTCCAGTCGGCCCAGCGACCACGCAGTCGCAGCCCGGCCAGCTGCGCCATCAGGTCGAGCTCGGCTGGCCACACGTAGCGGAAGGGGATCGACGTGGTTACTGCCCGCCCGTCGACGATCTCGAGGTGATGAGAGGTGACGCCTTGGTTGGCGATGTCATAGGTGTCGAAGCCCCACCTGGTCTCGCTCACCTCGAACGGTACGACGGTCCGCCCGGGTGGGAGGTACTGCAGCTCGGGGACCATCACCTCGATGACGAAGCAGCCGCCCGGTTCCAGGTGCTTCGCGGCATTGCGGAAGCACGCGACCTGGGCCGGCTGGGAAGTGAGGTTCATGATCGTGTTGAAGACCAGGTAGACGAGCGAGAAGGTCGAGTCGGCACTCGTCGTGGCGAAGCTGCCGATCGTCACGGGGATGGACCCGCCACCGGGCTTCGCGCGGAGCCGGTCCACCATGGCCTGCGAGAGGTCGATGCCGTGCACCTCGACGCCGCGCTCGGCCAGCGCAAGCGCGATCCGCCCGGTGCCGATGCCGAGCTCCAGCGCCCGGCCGGGGCCGGCCTGCTCGGCCCGGCCGGCATGGTCGGCCCGGCCAGCATGGTCGGCCCGGCTGGCCAGCTCGGCCAGGACGTCGACCGCGGCACTGACGGCCGCCGTCTCGAACGGTTCCTGCGAGTTGTCGTCGTACCGAGCAGCCACGTCCTCGCCGAAGTAGTCGTGGTCCATCCGGTGGACGCTATCGCGGAAGACTCGTTTGCTACCCGGGCGGACGGAGACGAAGTGGCGCCCTGGGCTCGACCTCGGCCGCCACCAGGCGACCCTCGCTGTCGAGCTGGGCGAGCGTAGCCCCGATCTCGCGGACGACACGTCCGTCGATCGGGAGCGACAGGTGGCCCACCCCACGGATGAAGACGTTGCGGGCGGCCAGGTCTGGGTGCTCCAGCCGGGCCGAACCGGACGGGATGATCATCTGATCGAGGTCGGACCAGAACGACACGAAGCGGGTCCGGCAGCCGACGGCCGGCTCCGTCAGCTCGGCGATCAGGTCGCTGCTGGGCCGCAGCTGTCGGGCGACCGGGTGGGGCACGAACCGCGCGGCGAAGGTTCCGCTGTGCGGCGTACCCAGGGTCACCAGGGTGTGCACACGCTCGTCCCCGCCCATGCGCTGGACGTAGTAGCGGGCGACCAGTCCACCCATCGAGTGCCCGATCAGGTGGACCCGCTCGTAGCCGGTCTCGGCGCACAGCCGTTCCACGTCGTCGCGCAGCCGCTCGGCCACGTCGCGCACGTCGTCCGTGAGCGGGCTGTAGTTCAGTGCCTGGACGCGGCCGAACCCGCGCCGCCGCAAGCCTCGGCGCAGCACGGTGAAGATCGAGCGGTTGTCGACCACCCCGTGGATCAGCACGATCGGCGTCCCCGCGGCCTCGACGTCGCCGATGAGCAGACCCCTTTGCCCCGGAGGGAGGTCGTGATAGGAGTAGCGGCCGCTCTGCGGTCTGGTGCGTTCCTCGACCACTCCGAGGGGATAGAGGACCACGTGGGCGCCGATCCAGGTGAGCTCGACCGCCACGGCCTTGGCGCCACGTCCGGCGACTCCAGCGAGGTCGCGAGCGAGACGGAACGGCTGCATGCGACCTCGCCCCCTCTCCGGCGCTCCCTGAACTGCGGTGCTTAGAAAGTAGCTGCCGTTCGCCACACGAGGGGCGCGAAACGCGCGCCCGCAGGCATTGGCTACCCTCCGGATCGTCAGATGCAGCCCGGTACTGGAGCGCGCGGAGGTCGCTGTGGGAGCAAACGGTCCGATCCGCGTCGTCGTCGCCAAGCCCGGCCTTGACGGGCACGACCGTGGCGCCAAGGTCGTGGCGCGTGCTCTGCGCGATGCGGGTATGGAGGTCATCTACACCGGCCTGCACCAGACGCCTGAGCAGATCGTCGACACGGCGATCCAGGAGGACGCTGACGCGATCGGGCTCTCGGTGCTGTCCGGCGCGCACCTGACGCTGTTCGCCCGGGTCCTCGACCTGCTGCGGGACCGCTCGGCGGGCGACATCGTGGTGTTCGGCGGCGGGATCATCCCCGACGACGACATCGCCCAGCTGGAGGCGCTCGGCGTGGCCATGGTCTTCACGCCTGGGACGACGATGGCCCACATCGTGGGGTGGGTACGCGGCAACGTACCCGCCCGTTGATCAGGCACCACTTCGGTCTACGCTGCGCCGAGCAGGCCTCGTGTCCGAGCGCGGGCCGGCCACAGCGCAGACAGGAGTGCCGGTGGACCTGTTCGAGTACCAAGCCAAGGACCTCTTCAGCAAGCACGGGGTTCCGACCCTTCCCGGCGGCGTGGCCACCACCCCCGACGAGGCGCGCGCGATCGCTGCCCGTCTCGGTGGTGCCGTCGTCGTGAAGGCACAGGTCAAGACCGGCGGCCGCGGAAAGGCCGGCGGCGTCAAGCTGGCCACCGATGAGGACGAGGCGTTCGCCCGCGCCACCGACATCCTCGGCATGGACATCAAGGGCCACCCGGTCCACCGCGTCCTGATCGCGACGGCCAGCGACATCGTGACCGAGTACTACGTCTCGTTCCTGCTGGACCGCTCGAACCGCTCGTACCTGGCGATGGCGTCGGTCGAGGGCGGCATGGAGATCGAGCAGCTGGCGGTCGAGCGACCGGAGGCCCTGGCCAAGGTCGCCGTCGACGCGCTCGTGGGGGTCGACGCGGCGAAGGCCGCCGAGATCAGTGACGCCGCAGGCTTTCCCGCGGACGTACGCGACCAGATCATCGCGATCCTGCAGCAGCTCTGGACTGTGTTCACCGCGGAGGACGCGACCCTGGTCGAGGTCAACCCGCTGGTCAAGGACCCGGCCGGCCGGGTGATCGCCCTCGACGGCAAGGTGACCCTGGACGAGAACGCCGGCTTCCGGCACCCGGACCACGCCGACCTCGCGGACCGCGAGGCTGCTGACCCGCTCGAGCAGCGTGCCAAGGAGAAGGACCTCAACTACGTCAAGCTGCACGGCGCGGTGGGCATCATCGGCAACGGCGCCGGGCTGGTCATGAGCACCCTCGACGTCGTGGCGTACGCGGGCGAGGAGTTCGGCGGCGTCAAGCCGGCCAACTTCCTCGACATCGGCGGCGGGGCATCGGCGCAGGTGATGGCCGACGGCCTCGAGATCATCCTGTCCGACGAGGAGGTCAAGTCGGTGTTCGTCAACGTGTTCGGCGGCATCACCGCCTGCGACGCGGTGGCCAACGGCATCGTGCAGGCGCTCGCGATGCTGGCTGAGCGGGGCGAGCCGCTGACCAAGCCGGTCGTCGTCCGCCTCGACGGCAACAATGCGGACGAGGGGCGTCGCATCCTGGCCGATGCCCTCCACGAGCTCGTCGAGCTCGTGGACACGATGGATGGTGCTGCCCGCCGGGTGGCCGAGCTCGCTGCGGCGAAGTAAGGGACGGGACCACCACCATGGCGATCTTCCTCACCGAGAAGTCCCAGATCCTCGTCCAGGGCATCACCGGCTCCGAGGGCACCAAGCACACTCGACGCATGGTCGCCTCAGGCGCGAGCATCGTGGCCGGCGTGACCCCGGGCAAGGCCGGCGCCGAGGTCGACGCCGAGAACGGCGTCACCGTGCCGGTGTACGGCTCGGTCGGCGAGGCCGTCGCAGCCACCGGCGCCGACGTCTCCGTCGTGTTCGTACCTCCTCGCTTCGCCAAGGCGGCGGTGCTCGAGACCATCGACGCCGGGGTGCCGCTGTGCGTCGTCATCACCGAGGGCATCCCGGTGCGCGACACGGCGGAGTTCTTCCAGTACGCCGTCAACGCCGGGACCACCCGGATCATCGGCCCGAACTGCCCTGGCCTGATCAGCCCCGGGAAGTCCAACGCCGGCATCATCCCCGGCACGATCACCGGCCCCGGCCGCGTCGGCCTGGTCTCCAAGTCCGGCACCCTGACGTACCAGATGATGTACGAGCTGCGCGACCTCGGCTTCTCCACGGCCGTGGGTATCGGCGGGGACCCGATCATCGGCACCACGCACATCGACTGCCTGGCGGCGTTCCAGGACGACCCCGACACCGACGCGATCGTGATGATCGGCGAGATCGGTGGCGACGCCGAGGAGCGGGCGGCGGCCTACATCGGCGCCAACGTCACCAAGCCGGTGGTCGGCTACGTCGCGGGGTTCACCGCGCCCGAGGGCAAGACGATGGGCCACGCCGGCGCGATCGTGTCCGGTTCGTCGGGCACCGCGCTGGCCAAGCAGGAGGCGCTCGAGGCGGTCGGCGTACGCGTCGGCAAGACCCCGTCCGAGACCGCCCGGCTGCTCCGCGAGGTCATCGCGTCGCTCTGACGGCCCGCATCGGGGGAAGGGTTGTTCGTCGATCCGTTGGTTCGAGGTCACGCTTGCCGCCCGCCGTGCGGCGCGGCTCCCGGTCTCCTGGTGCCCGGTTTGGCACGATGCGTGAGGTGACGGTCCAGCTCGAGCGCCCGGGTACGCCTGCGGCCAGCCCTGGCGCAGCGGGGTCGGGGCTCGCGCTGCGCTCCCCGTTCACCACGGGTGCGCTCGCCGCCGTGTGGGCCGCGGCCCTCGGCCTGGCCGCGATCGTCGCGCCGGTCCTGCTCGCATGGACCTTCGCGCCGCACGCCGACGGTGCTGCCGCTGCTGCCGTCGCCGCCGGTGACGCGGCCCGCGGCGGTGTGCTCGCGTGGCTCGCAGCTCAGCACGCCTCGCTCGCGACCCCGGTGGGTGTACTCAGCCTGATGCCGCTCGGCCTGCTGGCGCTGCCTGCCTACCTGCTCTACCGCAGCGGCCGCTGGGCCGGCGAGGTGTCGGTCGACGCGCTGCCAGCGGCGATCGCGGCGACCGCGACGCAGGCGGTCAGCTACGTCGTCGCAGTGGCCTTGGTCAGCTCGCTGGCCAGCGACAAGACGATCGGCGCCGAGGTGGCGTCGCTGGTCGTCGGATCGCTGCTGCTCGCGCTGGTCGCCGGCGGCATCGGCGTCATCACAGGGGGCCGGCTGTGGCCCGCTGTCGGGGCATTGGTGCCGGAGGCGCTGCCCCAGGTCCTGCGCGGGGCGGCCGCGGGCCTGGCGGCCCTGCTCGGCGGCGGCGCCCTGCTGCTGACCGCGTCGATCGTCTGGCAATTCGACCGGGTGGTCGAGCTCACCCGGTCGTTCCACGCCGGAGTCCTCGGCGGCCTGCTGCTCCTGGTGCTCGGCGTCCTGGCGGTGCCGACGGCCGTCGTGTGGGCGTCGGCCTATGCGGTCGGCCCGGGGTTCGCCGTCGGCGTCGGCACGTCGGTGGCTCCCGCAGGAGTGGCGCTCGGACCGGTACCCGCGTTCCCGCTCATCGGCGGGCTGCCTGGCACCGGGCACGCACCGGCCGCCTCGCTGGCGGCCCTGGCGGTCCCGCTCGTGGCCGGCCTCGTGGTGGGTGCGCTCGCGGCGCGGCGACCGGCGGCGACCACCGCACGCCTGGTCGGCGAGGCGTTGGCGGCCGGCCTGCTCGCAGGCCTCGGCCTTGGCCTGCTTGCCTGGCTGTCGTCGGGCTCGCTGGGCGCCGTGCGCATGTCCGAGCTCGGCCCCGACCCGCTGCGTGTGGGAGCGGTCGCCGCCCTCGAGGTCGGCGCCCTGGCGGCGGCGGTCGCGTGGGAGGCCGACCGGCACGCCGAGGTGTTCGCCCGGGCGGCTCGGCGGGTCGTGGCCCTAGCCGGTAGCGTGCGGCACCGTGGTCGCACCCCCTCGCCGGCTGGTCGTTCTCGTCTCAGGCGCCGGCAGCACCCTGCAGGCGCTCCTCGACGCGTCGACTGACCCGGCGTACGGCGCCGTGGTCGTGGCCGTCGGTGCAGACCGGGACGGGATCACGGCGCTCGACCGGGCCGAGCGCGCGGGCGTACCCACCTTCGTGCTGCGCACCGGTGAGTTCGCCGACCGCGGCGCCTGGGACCGTGCGCTGGCCGAGCAGGTCGGCTCCTTCGAGCCCGACCTGGTGGTCCTCGCCGGGTTCATGAAGCTCACCGGTGCCGCCTTCCTCGACCGGTTCGGCGGGCGCTGCGTCAACACCCATCCCGCCCTGTCGCCGTCCTTCCCCGGCATGCACGGGCCGCGCGAGGCCCTCGCGTACGGTGCGAAGGTCTCGGGCTGCACGCTGTTCGTCGTCGACGCGGGGGTCGACACCGGCCCGATCGTCGCCCAGGCCGCGGTCGAGGTCCTCGACGACGACGACGAGGCGACGCTGCACGAGCGCATCAAGCAGGTCGAGCGAACGCTGCTCGTCGACTCCGTCGGCCGCATGTCCCGTTCAGGTTGGTCCGTCAACGGCAGGAAGGTCACGATCCCGTGAGCAGCGCAGCCAGCGAGAGCCCGTCCCCCGACCGCAGGCCGGTCCGCCGGGCGCTCGTGAGCGTCTACGACAAGTCCGGCTTGGCCGAGCTCGCCGAAGGACTGCACGCCGCCGGTGTCGAGATCGTCTCGACCGGGTCCACCGCCGCGAACGTGGCGGCGCTGGGGATCCCCGTCACCCAGGTCTCCGACCTGACCGGCTTCCCGGAGTGCCTCGAGGGCCGGGTCAAGACTCTCCACCCGAAGGTCCACGCGGGCGTGCTCGCCGACCTGCGCAAGCCCGACCATGCCGATCAGCTCGCCGATCTTGGCATCGAGCCGTTCGAGCTGGTCGTGGTGAACCTGTACCCGTTCACCGCGACCGTCGCGTCCGGCGCGGCACCCGACGAGTGCGTCGAGCAGATCGACATCGGTGGCCCGACGATGGTTCGCGCGGCCGCCAAGAACCATCCGAGCGTTGCTGTCGTCGTCGCGCCGGGCCGCTACCCCGAGGTGCTGGCAGCGGTGGCCAGCGGCGGCTTCACCCTGGGCCAGCGCCAGCTGCTCGCCGTCGACGCGTTCCGGCACACGGCGTCGTACGACATCGCGGTGGCCTCGTGGATGGGCAGCGTGCTCGCGCCTCACCCGTCCGGCGAGGTCTTCCCGGCCTGGGCCGGCGCCGCCTGGAACCGCAAGGCCGTGCTGCGGTACGGCGAGAACCCGCACCAGCGGGGGGCCCTGTACGCCGCGGAGCACGCAGCCCCCGGCCTCGCCCAGGCCGAGCAGCTGCACGGTAAGGAGATGTCGTACAACAACTACGTCGATGCCGACGCCGCTCGCCGGGCCGCGTACGACTTCGTCGAGCCGACCGTGGCGATCATCAAGCACGCGAACCCCTGCGGCATCGCCGTCGGGCTCGACATCGAGGCTGCCTACCGCAAGGCCTTCGAGTGCGACCCGGTCTCGGCCTTCGGTGGTGTGATCGCGACGAACCGGCCGGTGACCCGGGCGATGGCTGAGGCGATCGCCGACGTGTTCACCGAGGTCATCGTCGCGCCGGGGTTCGACGACGGCGCGCTCGACGTCCTGACGGGGAAGAAGAACGTCCGGCTGCTGCGCTGCGACGGCCCGCACCCGGGCCGCGGCGTGGAGTGGCGGGCGGTCAGCGGAGGGCTGCTCATGCAGTCCGTCGACGCCGTGGACGAGGCCGGTGACGAGCCGGCCGGCTGGACCCTGGCCGCAGGTGCGGCGGCCGACGACACGACGCTCGCCGACCTGGCCTTCGCCTGGACGGCGTGCCGGTCGGTCAAGTCCAACGCCATCGTGCTGGCTGCCGACGGCGCGACCGTCGGCGTAGGCATGGGGCAGGTCAACCGGGTCGACTCGGCCCGGCTGGCTGTGGAGCGGGCCGGCGAGGAGCGGGCCCGCGGCTCGGTCGCGGCGTCCGACGCGTTCTTCCCGGTCCCGGACGGGCTCGAGGTGCTGACCAAGGCGGGTATCCGCGCGGTGGTGCAACCGGGAGGTTCCGTACGCGACGACGAGGTGATCGCCGCGGCCGAGGCCGCCGGGGTCACGATGTACTTCTCCGGTGTCCGACACTTCTTCCACTGACCCGGTTACCTTGAGCGACCCGAGTGACCCGGTGACCGGTCGGGAGCTGGCCCAGCTCAACGTGGCCCGGCTGGTGGCGCCGATCGACTCGCCGGAGCTGGTCGGCTTCGTCGCGCAGCTCGACGCGGTCAACGCGCTCGCGGAGGCTGCTCCCGGCTTCGTCTGGCGCCTTGCGGACGAGTCGGGCAACGCCACGGCGGTCCGTCCGTGGGGCCAGGACATCATCGTGAACATGAGCGTCTGGGCGTCGGCCGATGCGCTGAGGGCGTACGTGTTCGGGGCCGGACACGTCGAGGTGCTGCGCCGGCGCCGGGAGTGGTTCGTCCCGATGGGCAGCGCACACCTGGTGCTGTGGTGGGTGCCGGCGGGGCACCGGCCCTGCCTCGAAGAGGCCCGCGACCGGCTCGACCGCCTCGATGCGGACGGACCCACCGCCGACGCCTTCACCCTGCGCAGCCTGTTCGCGCCCGTAGAGTGACCGCCATGGCGCAGGGCGAGGCTCGTGGCGTGCTTGCCCGCGAGTGGCCGTTCGTCGTGGTCTGCGCCGGGGTCTGCGCCGGTATCGGGGTGGTCGTGGTCTTCGACCGGTTCCGGCGCGGCACCTTGCTGTTGGCAGCCGCGGTCATTCTGGGTGCCTGGCTGCGGGCGCTCCTGCCCGAGGCTCGCAGCGGGCTCCTGCGGGTACGTGGCCGCGGGTTCGACGTCGCCACGCTCATGGTGCTCGGGGTCAGCCTGGCCGTCGTCGCCCTGGCGGTTCCCGCCCCCTCCTAGGCCGAGCACGCCCTAGGCCCGCCCTCCCTCGTGGCCGCGCTGTCGCTTCCAGTACGGTGGCCCTCGATGTCTTGACGCCGAGACAAGCAGATCCGGAGAGGGGCTGACTCATGGCGCAGCGCAGCGGCAAGGTCACAGTGGTGGGTGCGGGCTTCTACGGGTCGACCACGGCTCAGCGACTGGCCGAGTACGACGTGTTCGAGACCGTCGTGCTCACCGACATCGTGGAGGGCAAGCCCGAGGGGCTGGCCCTGGACATGAACCAGTCCCGCCCGATCGAGGGCTTCGAGACCAAGGTCGTAGGCGCGACCACGACCACGGACGGCGGGGGCTACGAGGCCACGGCCGACTCCGACATCGTCGTGATCACCGCCGGGCTGCCGCGCAAGCCGGGCATGAGCCGGATGGACCTGATCGAGACCAACGCCCGCATCGTCCGGGGCGTGGCCGAGAATCTGGCCACGCACTCGCCGGGCGCGGTCATCATCGTGGTGTCCAACCCGCTCGACGAGATGACGGCGCTGACCCAGCTCGCGTCCGGCTTCCCGAAGCAGCGGGTGCTCGGCCAGGCGGGGATGCTCGACACCGCCCGCTTCACGTACTTCGTCGCGGAGGCGCTGGCGGTCGAGGTCGGTACGGTACGCACCCTGACGCTCGGCTCGCACGGCGACACGATGGTGCCGGTGCCCTCGCACTGCACCGTCGGTGGCCAGGCCCTGTCCGACCTGATGCCGGCCGACAAGATCGAGGAGCTTGTCACCCGCACCCGCAACGGCGGCGCCGAGGTCGTGGCCCTGCTCAAGACGGGGTCGGCCTACTACGCCCCGTCGGCGGCGGCGGCGCGGATGGCCAAGGCCGTGGCGCAGGACTCAGGCGCGGTCATGCCGGTCTGCGCGTGGGTCGACGGCGAGTACGGCATCTCCGGTGTCTACCTCGGAGTCGAGGCCGAGATCGGTGCCGGAGGCGTACGCAGGGTCGTCGAGACCGACCTGACCGAGAGCGAGCTCGCGGGGCTGCGGGAGGCCGCCGAGGCGGTCCGCGCCAAGCAGGCCGACATCCAGTCCCTCTAAGTCGACCTGCTCGTCCAGTCTGCTAGCCGTTCTCCAGTACCAGCAACAAGATCGGGAGCCGCTCCTATGCGCAAGATCAAGGTTGAGGGTGTGGTCGTCGAGCTCGACGGCGACGAGATGACCCGCATCATCTGGCACTTCATCAAGGACCAGCTGATCCTCCCGTACCTCGACGTGGAGCTCGACTACTACGACCTGGGGATCGAGCACCGGGACGCCACGGACGACCAGGTCACCATCGACTCGGCCGAGGCGATCCGTCGGCACGGCGTCGGCGTCAAGTGCGCGACGATCACCCCGGACGAGGCGCGGGTCGAGGAGTTCGGCCTCAAGAAGATGTGGAAGTCGCCCAACGGCACGATCCGCAACATCCTCGGCGGCGTGATCTTCCGCGAGCCGATCATCATCAGCAACATCCCGCGGCTGGTCCCGGGCTGGACCAAGCCGATCGTCGTCGGCCGGCACGCGTTCGGCGACCAGTACAAGGCGACCGACCTGAAGATCCCCGGCGAGGGCACGCTCACGCTGACGTTCACCCCGACGGACGGCTCGGCGCCGATCGAGCTCAACGTCTTCGACTTCCCCGGCTCCGGCGTCGCGATGGCGATGTACAACCTGGACGACTCGATCCGCGACTTCGCGCGCGCGTCGATGCGGTACGGGCTGAACCGCGGCTACCCGGTCTACCTCTCGACCAAGAACACGATCCTCAAGGCGTACGACGGGCAGTTCAAGGACCTGTTCGCCGAGGTGTTCGAGACCGAGTTCAAGGCTGAGTTCGAGGCCGC